>JACQNR010000086.1 GCA_016202975.1 Acidobacteriota bacterium | reverse complement strand
GCGTACACCATGAGCGTGGCGGAGGCGAGACCGGAATTTCGGCGAACCCAATTGCTCATGACAGAGTATCCCGCCATGTGGCCTGGACTTTGCGGAGGCTCGCAAGCAGGACCAGCATCACGACAATCGTCAGGAGAAACGCCACGGCCGAGCCGAACGGTTGGTCGCGCACGGTGGCGAATTGGTTTTGAATCAGGTTCCCCGCCATCATCGTGCGCGCGCCGCCGAGGAGGTCGGGGGTAATGAATGCGCCGATGGATGGTATGAAAACCAGCACCGCGCCCGCCACCAGGCCCGGCGTCGAGAGCGGTAAGGTCACATTGAGGAACGTTGCCGACCGGCTCGCACCCAGGTCTTCCGCCGCTTCCAAAAGCGAGCGGTCGATTTTTTCGAGCGCCGCGTAGAGCGGCAGGATCATGTAAGGAAGCTCGCCATAGACCAGCCCGATCAAGACCGCGAAGGGCGTGTAGAGCAGCCGCACAGGTTCGTGGATGAGATGAAATGACTGGAGCAACGTGTTGATAAGCCCCTCCGTCCGGAAGATCACCATCCAGGCGTAAGTGCGAATCAGGAAGCTCGTCCAGAATGGAATCACCACCAGCAGCAACAGGACGGACTTCCACCGGGCTGGAACGCGCAGCGCGATGGCGTAAGCGACAGGATAGCCAAGCAAGACGCAAAGTCCGGTGGTGAGGAGGGCCATCGCAATCGAGCGGCCGTAGATCTCAAGATAGACCGGCTCAAAAGCTCGCGCGTAGTTGCTGAACCCGAATATCCATTCGACCAGCCCCTCCGGCGAACGCCGCGCGAAACTGACTATAAACAGATAAATCAGAGGGAGAACCAGGAAGCCCACCAGGCAGATCAAGCTCCCGGAAAGGAGCGAGGCGCTCCGCATGGCGGGATACTTACGAAAGAACTGGAGAAGATGCTCCATCGTGACGGTACCCGTGAGAGCGCGCCGCCCTCAAGGTGAAATGGCGGACACCCGGCGATATTTGCCGTGAGAATAAGGGAGGGTCCCGGGGATGTCAAACGTTTCCGGGCGGGTGTATCCTATGTGTAAAGGGTCAGCATGAATTCACTGCGCGCAAAAGCCGGGTGCCTTTTGGCGGTGGCGGTGCTCTCTGTCGCCATGGCGGCCTTCGCAGCGCAGGGCAACGAGCCACTCCCCCAGGAACTCCTCGCGCAGGCGAACGAACTGACCCGGCAGGGGAAACGCCAGGAAGCAATCGTCCTGTATCGCAAAGCTCTAAAGCTGCGCCCCAACTACATCGAGGCTCACTATAACCTCGCGATCGCGTGTGTGGCAGAGCAAGTGCTGGACGAGGCCTCACGCCACTTTAGCGAAGTGATTCGCCTCAAGCCGGGTTTTCCCGGCGCCCATCTGAATCTCGGAGCGATCTACGAGTCTCAGGGCAAGCTGGAGGAGGCCATTGCCGCTTACCGGGAGGAGGCACGCCTTTACCCGGGGAATCCCGAAGCGCACTTCAGCCTGGCAGACGCGCTGACGTTGCATCGCGATTTCGCCGAGGCGGCGAAAGCCTATCGCCAGGCGCTCGCCCTGGAACCGAAGAGCGTGGAAGTTCGATTGGGCATGGCGCGCTCGCTTCAACTTTCCGGCGACAGTGCAGGAGCCATTCAGACCTTTCAGCAAGCCATCGCTCTCGACCCCAAGAATGCCGACGCCTACGCGGGGCTGGGAAACGCCCTGACCCAGGCAGGCAAGATGAACGAAGGGATCGAGGCGTACCGGACGGCGACGAGCCTGAGGCCGAATAATCCTGAACTCAACTACACGCTGGCGGGCGCCCTGCGCGCCAACGGGGACTTGATCAGCGCCATTCAGGAGTATCGCCGTGCCGTCGGCTTGCGGCCCGAACAGATCGAATACCGTTTCGATTTGGCTCTGGCGCTGCGTGCCGCGGGTGATTTTGCGGGCGCCATCCAGGAATTCCGCCAGATCGTCCGCCAACAACCGAATAATGCGGCGGGACACGCGGAACTGGCAGCAACGTATCTCTCTACGGGAAATCATCCGGCGGCGAGCGCTTCGTTCCGCGAGGCGCTACGGCTCAAGCCGCGCGATCCGGAACTCCATGAGAACCTCGGGCTGGTGCTTCGCAAGACCGGCGACCTGCTGAGCGGGCTGCGAGAATTGCGAATCGCCGCCGAGCTCGCCCCGGAAAATCCCGACTACCACCGCAACCTGGCTGAGGCATTCCAGGCCGCCAACGACTTACAAGGCGTCATTCGGGAATACCGCGAAGAAGTCCGATTGCGCCCGGATGACGCCGACGCGCACACGCACCTTGCCAATGCCTATCACGCGGTCTCCGATTCGGAGAATGCCATCGGCGAGTATCGCCTGGCCATCAGTCTGCGCCCGAAGAGCGCTGAACTACGCTACCTGCTCGCCGTGGCCCTGCGGGATGCCGGGAAAACTCTCGACGCCAAACCGGAGCTGGAAGAGGCCGTTCACCTCCGGCCCGATTACCCTGAAGCCTTGGCGCTGCTCGGCCAGCTGCTCGGCGAGGAAAAGAATTACGGCCTGGCTGTGGCCACCTATCGCGATGCGCTGAGATTGCGTCCCGATGACGCGGCGCTCCGCATCCGGTTGGCAAACGCGCTTCGGGAAACCGGAGACCTGAATGGAGCCCTCACTGAAGCGCGCGATGCCGAACGGCTGATTCCAGGCGATCCCGACATACAGCGCGAGCTGGGCAATATTCTCTTCCGGCAAGGCGATCTGAAAGGCGCCGACGCCGCCTACACTGCTTCGCTCGCAGGCCGCCCTGGTGATGTCCAGACCCAATTCAATCTAGGTCTTACGTTGATGCAACTGGGGGACCACCAGCGCGCTTCGCAAGTCTTCAGGGAAGTCTTGAAAACGAGGCCGGATTGGTCCGAGGCGGGTACGAATCTTTCCGCCGCTCTGAACCAGCTGGGTGACGCCGAGGGCGCCGCGGTGGCGGCCGAGATTGTTCTGCAAAGTATGCCCAACCTTGCCGAAGCCCGCTACAACCTGGGCCTGGCACGGCTGAAGCAGGGAAAAACCGAAGAAGGCATCACGCAGCTGAAAGAGGCGCTGCGCGCCAAATCCGACTTCAACGAAGCGCGCCTTGCGCTTGCGGGGGCTTACCGTCAGGCTGGGAACACGAATGAAGCGGTCGTCAATTATCGCGAGTATCTCAGGACGCACCCGCAGGATGGCGCCGTCCACCTGGTGTTGGCGAATCTCCTGCAAAGTGCCTCGGACTACCCCGCCGCCATCCACGAATACGATGAGGCCATCCGAATCAAGCCTGATTCGGTAAACGCCCACTACAACCTGGCGATGGCTCTCGAGAAGGCAGGACAGATTGACCGGGCCCGCCAGGAATACCAGACCTACCTGCGGCTCTCTCCCGACGCGGCGGACTCCGCCGAGGTCCGCGCTCGTCTGAAAAAACTTGGAGGCGCGGGCAGCAGCTAGGGCCCGAAACCAAATGCAGAACCAGGAGACACGCGCAGTTACTGCGCGAGCAGCCATATGAAACGCGCCACCGTCTCGATGCCGCGATAGAAATTCGGGAGATGGAACTTCTCGTTCGGCGAGTGCAGCCTGTCGTCCGGAAGACCAAAACCCATCATGACGCTGGGAATCGAGAGGTGATCGAGAAAGGTCGCGACGATGGGAATCGACCCGCCGCTGCGAATGAAAACGGTCTTCTTGTGAAAGACCTGGTGAAATGCCTCGGAACTGGCAGCAATCCAACGGCTGTCCGTGGGGACGACGGAAGCCGGCGCCTTGCTCAGGATTCGGATCGTCGTCTTGATCCCCTTGGGCGTGAGCGTCTTGACGGCGGAAGTGAATTGCCGGATCACTTCGTCGGGGTCCATATCCGGGACGAGCCGCATGCTGATCTTGGCCGTTGCCACAGCCGGGATTACGGTTTTCGATCCCTCGCCGGTAAAGCCTCCGCGGAACCCGTGAACTTCGAGGGTCGGCCTCGCCCACAAGCGCTCCAGCACGGAAATTCCCTTTTCGCCGGTCAGACTGGTGGAACCAATTTCGTTCTTCAGAAACGCTTTTTCGCTGAACGGAAGTCGCTTCCAAGCGGCCAGCTCGGCGCGCGCCGGCTTTTTCACTCGTTTGTAGAAGCCCGGGATGCGGATTCTTCCGTCGCGTCCCTTAAGGCCGGTAATGATTTCGGCAAGAGCCTGCATGGGATTGGGCGCCGCCCCGCCGTACACGCCGGAGTGAAGATCATAGGCGGCCCCGCGTGCCTCGACCTCGGTGTACACCAATCCGCGCAGACCGACAGTAATAGTCGGGAGTTCGGGCGCGAACATTTCCGTGTCACAGACGAGTGCCGCATCCGCTTTCAGCCGGTCGCCATGCGTCGTCACGTACTCGTCAATGTGGCCGCCTCCCACTTCCTCTTCGCCCTCGATTAAGACTTTCACGTTGATGGGCAGCTTGCCCTCGGTCTTGAGAAAACCCTCGACGGCCTTGAGGATGAGGTAGGTTTGTCCCTTATCGTCCACGGCGCCGCGCGCGTAAATATTGTCGTTGCGGATCGCGGGCTCGAAGGGTGGAGAGAGCCACTCGTCGAGCGGGTCGGGGGGCTGCACGTCATAATGGCCGTAGCAGAGCAGCGTGGCCTTGCCGGGCGCTTCGAGCCATTCGGCGTAAACCAGCGGGTGCTGGACTCCCCTTCCCGGGATAATTTCCACGGTCTTCAAACCCATCTGGCGAAACTCGTTGGCCACAAACTCGGCAGCGCGTTGGATGTCGGCTTTGTGCTCAGGTAATGTCGAAATGCTGGGAATCCGGAGAAAACTCTTCAAGCCTTCAAGAAATTGATCGTGGTTCTGCTGGAAATACTCATGAATGGCGTCGGTCAAGGTCAGCTCCTGGGGGCAGAAGTCATTGAAATCAACGGTTCCTATTTTGACACAAACCATCTGAAGCTTCAAAAAACCTTCTTCGTTGTCAAACCGCCTCACATTGTATTTCCATCGCAAGGGCGCCTTGTTAGAATGGCGGCTGCTTTTGGGCATGAATCATTTATGGACTTCACTTTTCTAGAAACTCTCCGCGAAGATTGGAAGCCCGTCTCGAAACCGGCGGCCGTCGGCTGGAGTATCTTCTACGTTCTTTTCATTTATCACGCCCTTCGCGCGCACGGTGGCTTTCTTCTGATCGACCACGTCAACCTGGTCGTCCACGAGGGCGGTCATCTGTTGTTCGGCTGGCTGGGCAGTACCCTGGGATTGTGGGGCGGAACATTGCTCGAGTTGATTGTGCCTTTCGCGCTCGCCGTCTATTTCGTATTCCAGCGTCACACGACGGGGGCTGTGTTTGCTTCGTTTTACTTCTTCGAGAATTTTCTCTATATCGGAACCTACATGGCCGACGCCAGGTCCCAGGGACTGCCGCTAGTGACGGTGGGCGACGCCGAGCAAGGCGGCCACGACTGGTTCAATATCTTTTCGAGCCTGGGGTTACTCAGCTACGACCGGACGATCGGCGGGGTAACGCGTTGGGTCGGTTGGTTGGGGATGCTCGCCACGGTCGGATGGCTCCTCTATCGATGGCGGCGTTCCATGGGCGTGAACAGCGTTTCGAAGACCTAGGCCAGATTTCCCTCGCCAGCAGATCAGGCTGCTCCGTCTCCATCCTTGTGGGCATACCGTTCGGTGGCCACCAGAAGATAGTGAATCCCCGAGGCGGCGGTGAGCGCTGCCGCCAGGTAGATGAATATCTTCACCACGAGGTCGCTGGCCAGGGGAATCGCCGCCTGGTGGCTGACGGCGACGAAGATGGTCATCATTTGGACGGCGGTCGACGCCTTTCCCAGGGCGCTGGGTGTAAACGTCCGGTAGCCCTCCGCAAGAATAATCAGAAGGGCGGTCAGCAGAATCGCCACGTCGCGGCTGAGCACCATGATGGTGAGCCACCAGGGCAGCGCGTCGCGCACCGCGAGTGTAATGAAAGCCGTCGTCATGAGCGCCTTGTCGGCAATAGGGTCGAGCGCCACGCCCAGCGAGGTCTTCTGATGAAAAATGCGCGCGACGTTGCCGTCGAGCACGTCGGAAATGGCGGCGGCCACAAGCACGACGAGCGCCCAGCGGTAGTCGCGCTCCACGACCAGAGCGGCAAAGATGGGCACAAACACCAACCGGAGTATGGTGATTTGATTGGCGGGTGTCAGAATGCCGGAAGCCATGATTGATGGGCCAATATAGCGGGCGACCCGCGAGGGTGTCAAACCAGGACCCTCCGCACCAGCAGAAAGGCCGGCGCGGCCGAATTCTGTCACATGATGGTCCCTTTGATTCCCAGGTACTCTTCGATCGTCACGCCGACTTTTTGATAGAAGCGGTCGGAGAGCGAGGGAAGTGCGCCGCTGGGCTCGTCGGACGCGATGCGTTCCACCCGGTGCATGGGAAAGAACACCGACGCGAGACCGACCGTGTTTTCTTCCTGATTGATGACCTGGCGGACGAAATCATCAAAAGAATTGATATCGATGCCGCGAATCGAAACCCCGGC
>JACQNR010000085.1 GCA_016202975.1 Acidobacteriota bacterium | reverse complement strand
GGATTCTCCCAAGCGCGATGATGAGAAGTTCCTTTATCACTCGATGGTTCATTACCTCGGCGGCAAACCGAGATTAGGTTATAAGCCCGTGACCATCACCAACTGGAAGCCGGTGGAGCGGAAGTATTGAACGGGGGGTTGGCGTTGTAGCGGCGGCCTATCACCGCCGTAGTTAACAGAGATGAGCATATGGACAGGAAGTCTCCGAGAAAAATCGCAATCGCTGCACTTGCATGCGTACGTCACCCGTTGGGGGTGACCTGTCTCGATTGTGGGTTCACTGCCCTTGGCGGCAACGAGGTAAGCACTGCCAACCGCACTCCCCTACACGTGAAAGGAAGTGCTGGCTGTCCGCCCCTGGAGAAACTCTCCTGTTCTCGATCGCTGATGAAGCTCGTCGGCCTGAGGTAACTTCGTTCCGCGGACTGGGAGGAGCAGAAGCCGGAAGGGCCGTGGGAAGTGGCTAGAGGCTAGCACGCCGAAGGTGCTGCGGGGGAGTCCCGTGGCAATGCGTCAGCCAAGAAGGCGGGGTCATTTAGAAAGGATCACTCGATGATAGAATCTGAGAGCGGGAGGTCGAATGATCATTAAGGTAGTAGTGACGCAAGGGGAGGATGGCTATTTTATAGCCAACTGTCCGTCACTGAAAAGCTGCTGGTCTCAGGGAAAAACCCGAGAAGAAGCGCTGAAGAATATTCGAGAAGCCATAGCTCTTTTTCTGGAGCCCCGGCCTGGCGAACTCACGCAGGATGAGACCAAAGAAGTCGTCGAACTCTCCCTATGAAGCTCCCTGTGCTCTCCGGCAGGGAAGTAGTGGCCGCGTTGCGCCGCCTTGGCTTCGTGGAGATTCATCGCAAGGGCAGCCACGTCAAGATGGAACATCGGGACGGAAGAAGGATTGTTTTCCCATTTCACGATGAAATTGATCGCTACACACTCAAAGGCGCGCTTGCAGACGCGGATATCGACCTCACGGAATTCCTCGATCAGATCAGATGAGGTTTTGGCAGCCGCAATCAAACACGGCCGATGTGCAGCGCTTGATCGCTGATTTACTCGAAAACCCAAACTCGCCCAGAAAAACGCGGGACCGATTTTTCGAGTTTCGAATTTCCAGTGTCCGCTCATATCGAAGGAGGCCGTCATGGCCGAAATCAAGAGGCACGATAATCGGCTCGGAATCTGGGGATGGCTCGGCGGCGGGCGCTGGGGCATCGAGCGCTACGCCTACATCCTGCATCGCCTGACGGGTCTCGCCATCCTTTTCTACTTCCTGATGCACATCGTGGTGACCAGCCTGCGCGCCAAGGGCATCTACCTGTGGGTCGAGGGCGGATTCTTCCACCAGCCCATCTTCAAAGTGGGAGAATTCCTGGTCTTTGCCGCCTTCGCCTATCACGCCATGAACGGCATTCGACTCGTGCTGGTGGAACTCGGATTCGGGGTCGGCAAGCCCATCGAACCGATTTACCCGTACAAGACATCGCTCAGCGTGCAGCGGCCACTGTTGATCGCGATGATGGTTCTGGCGGCGATATTTCTTGCCGCGGGCGGCTATGAGTTCTTGGGTTTGACAAGGTAGCGCCGACCTTTAGGCCGGCACCTGTAGCGGCGATCTATGATCGCCGACCTGCCGGCCTTGAGCGCTACGAAGTTGGCAAAGCAGGAGGAGCAATGCGCGAAACCAAATTCTGGACCTGGCACATGGCGGCGGGAGTGGTGATTGCCTTCCTGCTCGGCCAGCACATGGTCATCATGCACATCGGGGGGATCACTCACCTGTTTGCGCCGTTCGGCGGCGAGGCTGTCTCCAAAGCCAACAGCCTGTTTCGCGACGGGCAAATGTTTTTTGTCACCAGCTACATCCTTCTGCTGGGAGTGGCCCTCTACCACGGGCTTTACGGCCTGCGGACTATTCTTTTCGAACTGACGCTGAAACCTGCCATTGAGAAGGCCGTCAGCGCCGTGCTTC
The DNA here is from genome assembly GCA_016202975.1 of Acidobacteriota bacterium. Taxonomy (GTDB): domain Bacteria; phylum Acidobacteriota; class Terriglobia; order UBA7540; family UBA7540; genus JACQNR01. The sequence continues at coordinate 771 of JACQNR010000085.1, read as the reverse complement.
TGATTCTGGGTCTGGGTTTGTTCGGGCTGGGTACCTGGGCTGCGATCACGGTTCACACTATCGCCAACGTCGGCGCGAGGGGATAACCATGGCTGTCGAGCGGGAAATCAACTTTCACGTGGCGCGGTACAATCCGGAGAGCGACAGTGCGCCCTACACCCGGACCTACAAGGTGCCGGTGCGCGAAGGCATGACGGTGCTCGACGGCCTGCACTACATCAAGGAGAATCTCGACGCGTCGCTCGCCTGGCGCTACTCCTGCCGGATGGGCATCTGCGGCTCGTGCGGCATGCTGCTGAACGGAACTCCGACGCTCGCCTGCAATACGCAGATTCTCCACATCGCCAAGACCGACCTCACGGTCAGCCCGCTGCCCAATTTCGAGATCATCCGGGACCTGGTGCCCGACCTAGCCATCATGCTCGACAAGCACCGCTCGCTGAAGCCTTACATCGTGCGTGCCGATGAAGCCGCGATCAACGACCCGGCGGGCGAGTTCTACCAGTCGCCCGAGCAGCTCGAAGCCTATCTCCAGTTCGCCTATTGCATCAAGTGTGGTTGCTGCATGGCCGCTTGCCCGACACTCGCGACCGACCTGCGATACCTTGGCCCCATGCCGCTGGCGGCGGCGCAACGATATAACGAAGATACGCGCGACGACGGCCGACGAGAACGCAACCAGGTGACGGGCTCGGCTTATGGCGCGTTCCGCTGCCACTACGCCGGCGAGTGCTCGCGCGCCTGTCCCAAGGGAGTTGATCCCGCGCGCGC
>JACQNR010000100.1 GCA_016202975.1 Acidobacteriota bacterium | reverse complement strand
CGGATATTGTGGGTTTCCATTCTCGTCAATCACAAAATCACCGACTGACAATATCACTAAATTCCGAAGGGGCTTATTGACGAAAGTCGCGTTTTTGTTCCCCGGTCAGGGTTCGCAATATCCCGGCATGGGCCGGGAGTTGGTGGACACCTCTCCCGCCGCGCGCCAGGTATTCGAGCAGGCCGACGCGGCGCTGGGGTTCTCGATTTCGAAACTGTGTTTTGAGGGGCCGGGGGAGGATCTTCAACTCACCGCCAACACTCAGCCGGCAATTCTGACCGTTTCCGCCGCTGCTGCCGCAGTATTGAATGAAAAAGGGATCAAACCCGACTTTGTAGCGGGGCACAGTCTGGGGGAGTATTCGGCGTATGTCGCGGCCGGAGCGCTCGCGCCGGGTGACGCGGCCCGATTGGTTCACAAGCGGGGAACCTACATGCAGGATGCGGTGCCGGTGGGGCAGGGCGCGATGGCGGCGCTGCTTGGGATGGAAGCGTCTGCGGTTGAGGAGGTCTGCCGCGAGGCAAGCCAGGGCGAAGTCGTTTCACCCGCCAACTTCAATTCTCCGGGGCAGATCGTCATCGCAGGAGCCACGACAGCGGTCGGCCGCGCAACTGAGCTTGCCAAAATGCGCGGCGCCAAGCGCGCCGTCATGTTGAATGTCAGCGCCCCGTTCCATTGCGCCCTGATGCAGCCCGCGCAGGATCGCCTGGGGGTGGATTTGGACATAGTGGAGTTTTACGATCCCGCCGTGCCCGTGGTCAATAATGCCGATTCGCACCCGGTGCGGTCGGCGGCGGAGGCAAGGGATGGGCTTAAGCGCCAGGTGACCGCCCCCGTGCGCTGGGAACAATCGATGCGCGTCCTGCTGGCCGAGGGTGTAAAGCTTTTTGTCGAAGTGGGCCCGGGCAAGGTGCTGTCGGGGTTAATGCGTCAGATTGACCGTCAGGCGGAATGTCTTCGCGTCGAGGATTCGGCCACGCTGCAGGAAGTAATCACCCGGCTGGGCCAAGCGGCCTAAGGACTTTTCAAGAGACCGTAAGGAGCAGAAATGAATCTTGAAGGACGAGTAGCATTCGTGACGGGCGCGGCGCAGGGCATCGGGCGCGCCATCGCTCTGGCGCTCGCCGAGGTGGGAGCGAACATCGCGGGCGGGGACGTCAACCTGGAACTCATGGATGCGACCGCCAAGGAGATCGAGGGCCTGGGGCGAAACGCCATGGCGGTGAAACTCGACGTTTCCGACCCCGCCTCGGTGAAAGAGGCCGTGGGCAAGGTGCTTGAGGCGTGGCAGAAGATCGACATTCTGGTCAACAACGCCGGCATCACCAAGGATGCCCTCGCCCTGCGCATGAAGCGGGAGGACTGGGACCGCGTGCTGCGCGTCAATCTGGACGGGACGTTTCATTGCATCCAGGCCATACTTCCCGGCATGGTCAAGCAGCGCTCGGGACGGATCATCAGCATCGCGTCGGTGGTGGCCCAGGCGGGCAATCCCGGCCAGGCGAATTACATCGCATCAAAGGCGGGAATCATCGGCTTGACCAAGGCGGTGGCTTCCGAAGTGGGGAGCCGCGGGATTACCGTGAATGCTGTCGCGCCGGGCTTTATCGCCACGGCGATGACTGAAAAACTTCCGGAGCCGGTCAAAGAACGCATGATGAACCTGATTCCGCTCGGCCGCATGGGGACGGACAAGGATATCGCGCACGGCGTGCGCTTTCTGGCTTCTGATGAGTCCGCCTACATCACCGGGCACGTGCTGAATATCAACGGGGGGATGTATATGCAGTGAGAAGGGCAGAAGCAAGAAGTTAAGGAGCAAGAAGCCAGAAGCAGCGATGGCGGTTTTTCTTCTTGCTTCTGGCTTCTGACTTCTGTACTTCTTGCAACTTCACAGGGGCGCGGATAAAATGGCGGCTCTACGAAATTCAGGGAGGATGAGCGGATGGCTTCGATTGATGAGAAAGTCAAACAGATCATTGTTGAGCAACTGGGGGTGGACGAGGGCGAAGTCACTCCCACGGCACACTTCATAGACGACCTTGGGGCAGACTCGCTCGATATCGTTGAACTGGTGATGGCTTTCGAAGAGGCCTTCGAAATCGAGATTCCTGACGAGGACGCCGAGAAGATCGCGACTGTCAAGGACGCCACGGAATACATTTCGGCCCACGCCAAGTCTTCCAAAAACTAACCCGTCTGCGGACGGACTCTCAATAATTCCCGGAGGAGGAATTTCGCTTGGCACGAAGAGTCGTGGTGACAGGCGTCGGTCTGGCCAGCGCTGTGGGCATCGGCACGGAGGAGACCTGGCAAGCTCTTCTGGCCGGCCGCGGCGGTGTGGCTCCCATCACCCATTTTGACACCACCGGTTTCTCGGTGACGTTTGCCGCCGAGGTGAAGAACTTCGACCCGCTTCTCTACGTCGAGAAGAAGGAACTCAAGAAGATGGGTCTGTTCATTCAATTCGCGCTGACGGCCACCGAGTTTGCGCTGAAGCAGTCGAAGCTGACCGTCACTCCGGACTTCGCCGAGCGCACGGGCGTCTACATCGGCTCGGGCATCGGCGGATTCGACGTTATCGAGCGCGAGCACACGGCGCTTCTGCAGGGCGGGCCGCGCAAAATCTCCCCCTTCTTTATCCCCGCCACGATCGTGAACCTGGCCTCAGGTTTTGTCTCCATCCGCTGCGGCGCGAAGGGGCCGAATTCGGCGACCGCCACGGCGTGCTCGTCGAGCGCCCATGCCGTCGGCGACTCGTTCCGGATTATCCAGCGCGGCGACGCCGATGTGATGATCTCGGGCGGGTCGGAAGCGGCCATCACGCCGCTGAGCGTGGGGGGGTTCGCCTCCATGCGCGCGCTCTCCACGCGCAATGACTCTCCCGAAACCGCCAGTCGCCCCTTCGACGCCGAGCGCGACGGCTTCGTCATCGGCGAAGGCGCGGGAATCCTGATTATGGAGGAACTGGAATTCGCCCGCAGGCGCGGCGCACCTATCTTCGCGGAAGTAGTCGGCTACGGCATGTCGGGCGACGCCTTCCACATCACGGCGCCCTCGGAAACCGCCGACGGCGCGGTGCGCGCCATGCGCGCCACTCTCAACGATGCCAAGCTCCAGCCCGAGCAGGTGCAGTACATCAACGCCCACGGCACGTCGACGCCTTATAACGACAAGCTCGAGACGATGGCCATCAAGAAAGTCTTCGGCGACCACGCAAAGAAACTCGCCGTCAGCTCCACCAAGTCAATGACCGGGCACTTGCTGGGCGGCGCGGGCGGCCTCGAGGCGGGTATCGCTGTCCTTACACTGCGCGACCAGGTTCTGCCGCCCACCATCAACTACAAGAATCCCGACCCCGAGTGCGACCTCGACTACGTGCCGAACCAGGCGCGCAAGGCCGAGGTCGAGTACGTCCTCTCGAATTCCTTCGGCTTCGGCGGTACCAACGCCGCCCTGATGTTTAAGCGCTGGTCGGAATAGACTCTCGACAGCCTGCCTCATTCGCAGACATCAAAATGCGATATCTGTGCCTCTGACGTAAGACCCAAAACTATATCTGGGATACCCGCCGAAGCCCGGCTTCAGCGGACAGATCACTTGCTAATTCATGCGGACATTTCACGTGCTAACAATAAGGCTCCACCCTGAGCTTGACATCGGGTCCCATTTCTTACAGCATTCGAGCGAGTTCGCGACCAACGGGCTATCACTGCGCTCTTCTGGATCGAGGAGGTAAGGTCATGGGAGGTCATCGCAAAGCGTGCAGTCTGAGCTTAATCCTGTCTGCCACGATTACTGCTTCATCTTTTGCGTCACAAGGTGCCACGACCCTGAAGCCGTTGGTGGCAGGTAAGCGTGGGGCGGTGGCGGCGGGCCATCCCCTGGTTGCAGAAGCGGGCTTGCGAATCCTCCAAAAGGGTGGCAACGCCATCGACGCCGGAGTCGCGACAGTCTTTGCCGCGGCGGTGGTCGAGATGGACGGCTTCGGAATGGGCGCCGAATGCCCTATCCTCATCAAGTTGAAAGAGGGGGCTCCAGTGGCCGTCAATGGTGCGGGAACCGCACCCGATCTCGCGACGGTTGAATTCTACAAGACCCTGCGCCGCGATGACCCACGCCTGACGGATGTCGCGGCGATTTCCAGAGGCACAATTCCCGGCTATGGATTGCTAAGTGCCATCGTTCCGAGCGCCGTGGATTCGTTGCTGCTGGCTCTCGAAAAGTACGGGACGCTTAGCTTTGCGGAGGTCATCCAACCGGCGATCGAACTGGCAGAAGGCTGCCCGCTCGACCCACGGTTCGCCCGGGGACTCGAACGGTACAAATCCATCATCGAGAAGTGGCCCACCTCGAAAAAGGTCTGTCTGCCAGGCGGCCGTGCGCCGAAGGCGGGAGAGTTGTATGTCCAAGCCGACTTGGCGCGGACTTTCCGCAGCATGGCGGAAGCGGAAAAGCGAAGCACTGGCCGCGACCGAGTCGTGGCGATTGAAGCCGTTCGTGATTACTTCTATCGCGGACCGGTCGCCAAGGAAATCAGCGATTTCTGCAAACAGGCCGGCTGCCTGCTGCGCGAGGGCGACTTTGCGGCGTTCCGTGCCAAGATCGAGCCGCCTCTCAGCACTAACTATCGCGGCGTCGACGTGTTCAAGGTGAGCTTCTGGAGCCAGTCACCCGTGTTTCTGCAAAACCTGAATTTGCTAGAGGGCTTCGACCTCAGGGCGACAGGCCAGAATTCAGCAGACTACATCCACACGGTGGTTGAGGCGATGAAGCTTGGATACGCCGACCGCGACGCCTACTACGGCGATCCGGACTTCAGCGCGATTCCGATTTCTCTCATCTCGAAGGAATACGCCGCCTTGCGCCGTCCCCTGATCGATATGAGCAGAGCATCAGCCGAGCACATCCCCGGTGACCCCGCTCACATGCAGGCCCGCGCCTCCGCAGATTTCATTAAGGCGCGCTACGCGGACCGCAACGGCGAGCACGAAGACACGACCTGTGTCAACGTCATCGACAGCGCCGGCAACATGTTTTCCGCCACTCCCAGCGGCGCGTGGTTCCCGGCGGTGATTGCGGGTTCGACCGGCATCCCGCTCAGCCACCGCGCGCAATCGTTCGTGCTGACGCCGGGCCACCCCAACCAGCTCGCGCCACGCAAGCGGCCGCGCGTCACCCTGACGCCCACGCTGGCACTCAAAAACAAGAGACCCTGGCTGGCGTTCTCCACGCCGTGCGGCGACGCGCAGGATCAGACTCTGCTTCAGGTTTTCTTGAACGTCGCGGAGTTTGGGATGAATCCGCAGGAAGCGGTGGAAGCTCCGCGTTTCAACTCCCGGGCTATGTACAGCTCATTCGACGACCACAGCGATTCGCTCTTGGTGGTCGAGGTGGAAAAACGCGTTCCCGATTCGGTAATTGGACAACTCCGCGCGCGAGGCCACAAAGTCGAGATCCAAGGTGACTGGGGAAATTCCTGTGCGCCCACTATCGTAGAATACAATTCATCGACCTCGGTCGTCACCGCCGGCGCCGATGTGCGCGGGCATCGCTATGCGCTGGCGTGGTAGGAGCTGGTAGCCATGGCATGCAACTTATGCGGTGGGCACTTCTATTGGAACCGAAAAGAACCCACGGCACAAACCCCGTGCCGTGGCTACACGCTCACCGCCGAAATCATTTGAGGCAAACGGGCGGCGATGAGGACATCGCCGCTACAGAAATCTCCCTGCTAAAACGCTGCTTGTGCTTGCCAATTCGCATATAATGGCGCGGGCTGATGCCGGTGGGTATCGGCCATGTCATTCTGAGTCCGGCCGTTCACGGACGAAGAATCTCCGCATTTTCCCGACCAGTTTAATGCAGAGATCCTTCGTCGTCCCGATCCAATGCATCGGGACTCCTCAGGATGACAGCGCAGTGGGCTCTGGCCGCCGAAGTCGTTGAGCATTTCCGGGCGGCGGTGGGGACACCGCCGCTACAGCGGGCGCTACGAGGTCGAATGAAGATTGTAATCTGCCTGAAGCAGGTTCCTTCGCGCGAGGCGGTGCTGCGGCTCAGCGCTGCTGGGACCTGGATTCAGGACTCTGACATCAGCTTTGAAGCGAACGAGCCGGACATCTTCGCGCTAGAAGAGGCATTGCGGCTGAAGGAGAAGCACGGCGGAGAAGTCATTGTCTGCTCGCTCGGCCCGGCGCGCGCCCAGCAGTCGATCAAGGAAGCGCTGGCCAAGGGCGCCGACCGCGCCGTACACCTGGATGATCCCGCCTTTGGCGGACTCGACCCACGCGGCGTGGCCAAGGCCCTGGCCGCCGCCCTCCGGGCCGAAAGTCCCGACCTGGTGCTGACCGGCCTGCAGTCGGATGATTCTGGCTTCGCGCAAACCGGAGTGATTCTGGCTGAATTGCTTGGAATACCGCACGCCACGATCATCATGGAGATTCAACTCGACGGGGCGCGGCTCAAAGCCAAGCGCGAACTCGAAGCGGGATGGTTTCAGTGGATCGAACTGCCAATCCCGGCGCTGCTCACGATTCAATCGGGGATCAACAAGCCGCGTTATGCCTCGCTCAAGGGCATCCTAGCGGCGAAGAACAAGCCGCTCAAAAAGCTGACAGCGGCAGAATTGGAGTTGAGCGCGGCGGACCTGGCGCCGCGCCAGAAAATCACGAAGGTGTACGTTCCGGCGAAAAAGGGTCAAACGGAGTTTCTTGGGGGAAGTCCAAAAGAGATGGCCATGCAGCTTGTGGACAAGCTCAAAAATGAGGCAAGAGTTCTTTAGCTCTGAGAGGAGGGAAAATGGTAGCGCACGTGTGGAGAATGCGGGCCCGGAAGAAGAAGACAGCAAACTACGAAAAATTCGGACTGCAGGTGACGCTCGCCGCGCTTCGCAAGATCAAGGGCTGCGCGGAGGCCCATTTCCTGCGGGTCGAGTCCCGCAAGCCCGAGTACCTTTGGGTCGTCTTGTGGGAGGACCAGGACGCGCTGGAAGCGGCGCGGAACAATCCGGCTTGGAAAGAACAGATCAAAAAGTTTGAGGCAGGCCAGTTTTACAAGACCATCCCGCTTGAACTTGTCTGTCAGTCGCTGGGCAGCTTTTCGACCCGGGCCGCGAAGCCACGGGCGGCCAAAAAGGCCGAGGAAAGCGAGGCGCCAGAGTCCGCTCCGGAATCCGCCGGGACATCCAGCCCGACGCCCGAGGGAGAATAACGAAAGTTTGAAGGATGAAGTTTGTGCCGCTCGGTGCAATTGGTCCTTCAAACTTCATACTTTTCACCATGGCCCTCGAAATCCTTGTAATCCCAGAGCAGCAGAGTGGCAAGCTGACACGATCGGCGTGGGAAGCCGTTGCCGCGGCGCAGTGTCTGGCGGAGGACCTAGGGGCGTCGGTCGTGGGCGCCGTACTCGGATCAAGTCTCGCCCCACTCGCACAGGAACTGGCCACGGCGAGTCTACAGGAAGTCGTAACCGTCGAGTCGCCGCTCCTTGCGGACTACACGGCGGATGGCTATTCCGCCGCACTCGTCGAAGTCATTGCGGCGCGCCAGCCGCGCCTCGTGGTTTTCAGTCACACCTACCAGGTTCGCGATTTTGCCCCCAAACTCGCCGCAGCGCTCGACGGGGGTTTTGTGAGCGATTGTCTCGGTTATCGCAAAGAGAGCAGCCGCCTGGTTTTTGTGCGCCAGGTGTTTCAGGGAAAATTCTGCGCCGATGTGGAGTTCGCTGGCGATGGCCCGAACCTGGTTTCGTTTCAAGCCTCGGCGTTCCGAGAGGATGCCGTAAGGAGGGGGACTTCCCCGGCGAAGATTTCGGCATTCAACCCCAAGTTCACAGCCGGCACCATTCGCGCCAAACCCGGGGAGCGGTTCCGCGAAGCCAAGCAGGCCGTGGACCTGACCCAAGCGGAAGTCATCGTGGCGGTCGGCCGGGGAATCAAGGCGCAGGAGAATCTCGAGCTAGCCAAGAAGCTCGCCGACTCATTGGGTGCGGAAGTGGGTGCGTCCCGTCCCATCTGCGACAGCGGCTGGCTGCCGATGGATCGCCAGATCGGAAGCTCGGGGCAGACGATCGCGCCCAAGCTTTACATCGGACTGGGCGTTTCCGGTGCCATCCAGCACCAGGTGGGGATGAAGGGCTCGCGCGTCGTCGTGGCGATTAACAAGGACAAAGAAGCGCCGATTTTTGAAGTGGCCACGTACGGGATTGTGGGCGATCTCTTCGAAGTCGTCCCGCCGCTGATCGAGGAAATCAAGAAGGTCAAGGCTCCCCGATAACTGAAAACGTAACCACAAATATTTCAGAATGCGGTTGCTTCTGCCTACTTCGAATTTCCCATTGCTGACGGTTCTTTCGGCACCCACTCAAAGTTGGTCCAGACCGGTTCGAGGATGGTGCAATTGGCGCAGTCGAACCGCCGGACCCATTCCGTTCGGCCCGTCATGCGGTTGGCCTCGAGAGGATTAAACTCAATTTTGGAGGTCAGTCGGCAGAAATTTGTGACGCGTTTGCCGTTTTCCGTCGTGTCGCAGGGCAGATGATTTTGTGAAGTCCCAAGCCACTTGCCATTTATCCGCTGGCATTCGATTCGAATCGACGCGCCCATTGAAACCATTCGCGGGGGAATGTTTACCCACTCCGCGAACAGGCGGTCGTTGGCGAGCCACACCTGGTATTCCTTTCCCGTAGTCAGCGATTTCCATATGCGCGCAGCGGCGGGCGGCTTGGGGAAACGCGGCGGCTCGGGGGACGGTTTGGGTTGTTGAGCAAACATGGCGCCGCGAGAGGAATTCAATACGAAAATCACGGCCAACATCAGGACAATTCGGATTCGCACAAGGGCCTCCCGATGGGCTCGAACCTGGCCAGGGCGAACACCCGCCCGAAGCCGCACTTCATCTTAGCAAACCTGCGGGCAGGCGACATCTCCAAGCGAACCATCGGTTACGGTTTTCGGCACCCTGTGCTACGATGAAAAGTCGAGAGAGCATCATCCATTCTGCCCCATGGCCAACCCTTTGAAGAAACGCATTTTGAGCGGTATGCGACCCACTGGAAAGCTCCACCTCGGAAACCTGGTAGGCGCGCTCCAGAACTGGGTCCGGCTCCAGGAGGAGTACGAAAGCTTTCACTTCGTCGCCGACTGGCACATGCTGACGACCGATTACGCCGACCCCTCCGCCGTGCGCGAAAACACTTGGGAGATCGTCGCCGACTGGCTCGCCGCCGGGCTCGACCCGAAGAAGACGACGTTCTTCGTGCAGTCGCGCCTGCCCGAGCACGCCGAGCTGCATCTGCTGTTTTCCATGATTACGCCGCTCGGGTGGCTGGAGCGCGTACCGACCTACAAAGAGCAGCTCGAAAACATCACGGACCGCGACATTCACACTTACGGATTCCTCGGTTACCCGCTGCTGCAGTCCGCCGACATCTTGATGTACAAGGCGGATGCCGTGCCAGTTGGTGAAGACCAGGTTCCGCACGTGGAAATGACGCGCGAGGTGGCGCGCCGGTTCAACTTTATTTACGGCGGGTCTAAAATGAGCGGCTGGAAGCTCCTCGAGTTCATGCCAGAAAAGCTTCCAATGACCCCGGAAGAAAGAGCCGACTGGCAGAACAAGGTCGCCAAGCCCACTACAATTATCTTTCCCGAGCCGCAGGCGCTGCTGACGCCCTCGCCGCGGCTGCCGGGAACCGATGGCCGGAAGATGTCGAAGAGTTACAACAACGCAATTTTCCTGACCGACGCGCCCGACGTTGTGTCGAAAAAGCTCGCGCCCATGATCACCGACCCGGCGCGCAAGCGGCGCACCGATCCCGGCAATCCCGACGTTTGCCCAGTGTTTGATCTCCACAAGATCTTCTCTAAGCAAGGGACCATCGACCAAGTCAATCGCGAGTGTCGAACGGCGGAGATTGGCTGCTTGGACTGCAAGGGCTTACTCGCTGGGCACTTGAACGCCGCCCTAGCCCCCATCCAGCAGCGACGCAAGCCATACGAAGAGAAGCCACAGTTGGTCTGGGATATCTTGGATGAAGGCACCAGCAAGGCCCGCAAGGTCGCGCAGGCCACGATGGCGGAAGTTCGGGCCGCGATGAAACTGGTTTGATGAACGACGAACCTCTAATACCCGAAGAAGAATCAGCTCCCGCGTCGTCACCTCCGGACGCACCCGCGAAGCGCGCGAGCCACGCGGCGACGCCTCCGCCCGAGGTGAAGCTCGAGGCGTACGAGGGCCCGCTCGACCTGTTGCTCGATCTGATCCGCAAGCAACAAATCAATATTTACGACATCCCTATCGCCAAGATCACGCAGCAATATCTCGACTACTTGCGCCTGCTCGAGGAGATGAACATCGACGTGGCGGGCGAGTTCATCCTGATGGCGGCCACGCTGATCCACATCAAGTCGCGCATGCTGCTGCCGCCCGACCCGCTGGCCACGCCCGAAGACCTGGAAGATCCGCGCACGGAGCTCGTGCACCGGCTGCTCGAACACGAGCAGTTCAAGAACGCCGCGCAGATGCTGCATTCGAAGCGCCTCATCGAGGACGCCACATGGTCGCAGCCCGGCAT
>JACQNR010000074.1 GCA_016202975.1 Acidobacteriota bacterium | reverse complement strand
TTGCCCATCACGGCGCGCAGGCCGAAGCGCTTGATAATGTCGGCCTCGTAGGGCTCTTCGCGGATGCTCGTGGTAGGCCCGGCGGCGTTGGTGTACCAGCGCTCGCCATCTTTCAGCATCACTGGTCCGCAGTGGTGGAGGATGGCTCCGCGCAGGTCGCACGGCGCTTCGTGGTGCAGCAGGTAGGTGTGAGCGGCGTCACGCCCCGTGACCATAGGTCCGTTAATGAGGACCACGTCGCCAACCTTTAGCGCGAGAACTTTCTCTTCGGTCAGAGGCGTCTCCAAGCGGATTTCTCTACCTGATACCTGAAACCCGGCGCCTGAAACCAGCTTTTCAATTGGCCGGTCGGGGTCGCGATAGAGCCACTTCTTTATGGCGCCCGAGTTGGCATCGAGCAGCACTCCCAATCGCCGATACGCCCAGCAGTCGTAGGCGACCGAAACGAAGAACGACGCGGGAAGTCGATTCGCGGCGGCGATCTTGCAGCCGATGAGCGAAACCTTCCCCCCAAAACCCATCGTACCCACGCCGATTTTGTTGGCTTCGTCCATGATTTCGGCTTCTAGTTTGGCGAGCGTGGGTTCGGGATTCACGTCGTCGAGGGTGCGGAAGAGTTGGAGCTTCGCGTGGTGATATCCGCCGGCACGGTCGCTGCCGATGCAGACGCCCACGGCGCCCGGCGCGCAGCCCTGACCCTGCGCCTTCCACACGGCGTGCAGGACGCATTTCTTTACGCCTTGCAGGTTGCGGTCTGCGCGGCCCAGGTGGTCGAGCTCGGCGGGCACTGAATACTGTGCGTTGGTGTTTTCGCACCCACCGCCCTTCAGGATCAGCCGCACTTCAACATCGGGCTCTTCCCATTGCTCGAAGTGCAGGATGGGGGTCCCAGTGCCAAGATTGTTGCCGCTGTTTTTCCCCGTAACGGAATCGACGGAATTCGGCCTCAGTTTGCCGCGCTTGGTCGCTTCCGCCACGGCGTCGAGAATCTGTTTCTTCATCACCAACTGATTCACGCCCACTGGCGTTTTGATCTCGAAGGTCGGCATGCCGGTGTCCTGGCAGATGGGCCCTTCGGCGTCCGCGGCCATGTCTATATTCTCGCCAATGATGGTGAGCGCCTGGCCGGATTGGGTCCCGGGGCTCTCGGTTTTGAGCGCCCACGACATGGCCTGGCGAACGTCCGGCGGAAGATTCGTGGATGTATGGATGATCAGCTCGAGCATTGATTCGCGGAAGAATTGCATAATCGCCTCCGACTGTAGCGCCGCTCTCCGAACACGAGCAGCGGATTGGTTCCGGTGGCAGTGCGCTGCCGCTACGCCTTCAAGTATAACGCCGGAAAGAAGGTGACGGGGGGAGAAGGCGGAACGGAGGATGAAGATTGGAGAATTCAGGAGCTAGAATAATGCTGAGTGTTGAGTGCAACTACCTTCAATAGCAATACTCCCAAATTCAGTCGAACGGCTGCGACGCGCTTAGAAGAGCAATCGCCTCCGGGGCTTGCGGATTCCCAGAAGACTGCTCAAGCCCTTCTTCAAGATGCCGAAAGCTTCCTGCGGCGTGTCGGCAAACCGGAAGAGCTTCAAGTCCTCTTCCGAGATCGTTCCGGAGTCGAGCATGACCTGGAAGTTGAAGAGCCTCCGCCAATACTTGGAGCCGTAGAGGAGAATGATGGCTTGGTGGCCCAGCTTTTCGGTCTGGGCGAGCGTCAAGAATTCGAACAGCTCGTCCATGGTTCCGAATCCGCCGGGGAAAACCACCAGCGCGCGCGACGGCTGCGCGAACCAAAGCTTGCGCATGAAAAAGTAGCGGAAGAGGAAACTGAGGTGGGGTGTGATGTAAGGGTTCGGGGTCTGCTCCATGGGGAGTTTGATGTTGAGTCCGATGGAGATTCCACCCGCCTCATGCGCACCGCGGTTTGCGGCTTCCATGATGCCGGGTCCGCCGCCCGAGCAAACCACCAGGAAGTGGCGGCCGTTCTTGAGCGAAAGCGACCATTTAGTGATCAGCCGCGCGAGTTCTCGTGCCGCTTCATAGTAACGCGACATGTGGAGTGCCGTTCGCGCCGACTTGAGCTCGGCGGGCGAAGGCGGATTGGCGGTTCGAGCGAGATTCTCAAGATCGCGTAGTTTACAGAGGGCGACGTCGTTCGGCAGGGTTCGCGCCGAGCCGAACATCACCACGGTGTTCTGCACTCCCGCCCGCTTCAAACGGACTTGGGGCTCGATATACTCCGACAGGATGCGCAGCGTGCGTGCGTCGTGACTGTTGAGAAACTTTTCGCTCTTGTAGGCGAGTTGTGGAAGTTGGGCTTGCTCCGCCGGCTTCTTTTCATCTTGTCCCATGAATCCCCCGACGTAAGGTTGCAAAACGAAAGAATAACAGAAGTAGCTCAATTTGGGGGGCGTCTTGGTGGTCGCCTTGCGCCAATTGTCGAGTGTGTTCGCTTGATGGAGGTGCAGCGGGGCGCTCAGTGACACTCGAGCTCCTTTCGATAAGATGAGGATTGAGCCAAGAACGGCTGGGGAGTGAGGTAAGCGAGGGCCTGGTGGGGGCGGACGGTGTTGTAGGTGCGCTCCCAGTTCTGGAGTTCTCGGTTAAGTTCGGCGATGGAGAGCGAGCAAGGGGTAAGTTCATAGAACGCCTCCGTATGAGTGCGGTTGGCGCGGTCGACCCGGCCGTTGAGCTTGGGCGAGCGCGGGGGCAAGACGAAGAGGCGGATGCCGCGCTCCTGGCAGGGGGTTTCGAAGACGGCGGCGAACTCACTGCTGCCATCGACCTACAGAGCGCGCAGGGGAATGGGCAAGCGACGCTGGAGCGTCTTCAGAGACAAAGCCGCGGCGGCGGAGGTGGCGCGACGCTGCACTTCCATCACGTCCCAGCGCGAGACTACGTCGCGCGCCGTGAATTGCTTGAGGATGACACCCGGCGCAGGGCGCAGGTCCAGCATGTCGAGTTGCACCAGGTCGCCGGGCTTCGCGACCGCATAATCACTGGGCTTGCGCATGGCCCAGGGGCGGCGAGCCGTGCCGCGTCGTCGCTTGATGCGAAACAGCATGGGCGCACTCAAGACTCCGCGCTGGCGGAGTGAAGTCCGCATACGCCCTACCATCGAAACCGAAACGGCCCAGCCTTCCCGCCCGAGCAGCACCGCCAGCTTGTCCTTCCCCCAGCGCTCATACTGTCGGCACAGGCGACGCACCCGCTCGGCCTGCTGCAGGGTCCAGGTCGGACGCCGCCGCCGGGCATATGGTGAATCTTTCCTACCGCTCCGGGAAGAGATTAGTTTGGGATGAAGCCAAGGCCGCGGTAAAGCTGTAGCGCCGATGCCCCCATCGGCGACCAATGCTGTAGCGCCGGTCGGAGCTTGCCCTGACGCAGGAAGGGACCGGCGATGTCGCGGCTCATAGAGCCGCGCTACAGCCCCTGACACCTAATACCTGACACCCGGGACCTGCCTTCTTCCCCCTTGCAACCCCCTCCGCGTAGTTGTATATCTTGACCGTTACGCGGTGATTGAGTCTTGTAGTTTCGCCAAGTTGTTATAGGTGGGCGCGAGCGTCGCATCCTACGAACGAAATCGGCGGTGCGCGTCGCAAAGAGCGGCTTGGGATTGTCAAATGAAATTGAAGCGACTCCGACTGAGAAATTTCAGATGTTTTCAGGCCGAGACGGCAATCGAGTTCGACGACATAACAGCGCTTATAGGCAAAAACGATTCCGGAAAATCCACCATCATGGAGGCTCTCGATCTGTTCTTGAACGAGAACAATCCTGACAAGGATGATGCTTCAAAAGGCGGAGACCCGAAGGATTTGACTCTCATTTGTGAGTTCTCCGAATTGCCCAGCGAGGTTGTAATAGACGAGGACAACCCCACGCAGCTTAGTGCCGAGTTCCTTTTGAATGCGGAAGGGAATCTAGAAATCCACAAAACGTACAGCGGACAGTCACCGACACCTAAGTGCTTAAGCACCGAGGTTTTCGCCAACCATCCGAGCGCCGAAGGAGTGAAGGATCTTCTTCAACTGAAGAACCCGGATCTCAAGAAGCGAGCCAAAGAGCTTGGCGCGGACTTGACGGGAGTGGACACCAAAGTTAATGCACAGATACGTGCCGCCATCAGAAAACACATTGGGAACCTGAATATCATACCTAGAAAGATTCCTTTGAACGACGACAATGGAAAGAAGGTGTGGGAAGGCCTACAGAATGACTTGCCTGCATTCGCCCTGTTTAAATCAGACCGCCCGAGCACAGATCAAGATGCCGAGGCTCAGGACCCTCTTAAGGCAGCTGTCAAGGAGGCAATAAAAGCCAAAGAACAGGCGCTACAGGCGATTACTGAATACGTAAGGGCGGAGGTTGTGAAAATTGCGAACTCGACTGTTGAGAAACTCCGGGAAATGGACCCATCACTAGCCTCCCAGCTTAATCCCACTTTCGCGGCGCAGAAATGGGAGACTTTATTCAAAACGAGCATCTCTGGCGATGACGATATCCCCATAAATAAGCGCGGAAGCGGGGTGAGGAGGCTGATCCTCTTGAATTTCTTCCGAGCAAAAGCTGAGCAACTTGCCAGAAATGCTGGTCGAAGTTCAGCTATATACGCGATTGAAGAGCCGGAAACCAGCCAACACCCAAACAATCAACGCATGCTCCTACGCGCCCTGTCCGACTTGTCATCGGAGGCGCAGGTCATCATAAGTACACACATTCCGATGCTTGCACGGGCCCTCCCTGATAGTTCCCTGCGGTATATTCACATTCGGGACGACAAATCTAGAGAAATAATGAAGGGGGGCTCAACAACAAATGAGCAATTCGCCCGTTCCCTTGGAGTCTTACCAGACAACACCGTAAAATTGTTCATAGCCGTGGAGGGTGGAACTGACATAACTTTTCTGCAAAACATTGCTACCGCATTGCGCAATGACGGTATCGAAATCCCTGACCTAGAAAAAATGGAACTGGATGGACAGGTTATTTTCTTCCCCATGAGTGGATCCAATCTCGCCCTTTGGTCCTCCCGACTTTCAGCACTCAATCGACCTGAGTTTCACCTGTGTGATCGGGATGTGGCACCACCTGAACGCCCGAAGTATCAAGGCTACGTGGACGAGGTAAACGGGCGCGCGGGCTGTCGAGCGCGGTCAACTCTCAAGAAAGAAATCGAGAACTATCTCCATAAGGACGCCATCATCGCAGCATATCAGGCGCGCCAAATAGACCTGCCGATAGTCGCGAACTTTGGCCCATTCGATGATGTCCCGCGGGAAGTCGCACGACTTGTTCATGGAGCGTGCGCTGATGCCACG
Organism: Acidobacteriota bacterium; assembly: GCA_016202975.1. Taxonomy (GTDB): domain Bacteria; phylum Acidobacteriota; class Terriglobia; order UBA7540; family UBA7540; genus JACQNR01. The sequence continues at coordinate 10,201 of JACQNR010000074.1, read as the reverse complement.
GATTGGAACCTACTTTCAGACGAAAGAAGAGAGGAAAAAGAAAAAAATGCCAAGCACACCCTCTGCGCGCAGGGACCAAAGAGCATGAACCGGAGATTGCTAAATGAGATCGACCCCGATGGGGACCTGCTCCAATGGTTTAGGGATATCAGCGATCTCTTGACTCAGTAGCCGGGTGGCGGGAGGTCGCGGGTGGCGCAAACATCGTTCCTTGATGTCTACGGAAAGCAGCACTGCAGATTCTTCGCTCCGTCCCGATTCACTCGGGACTCCGCTCAGAATGACAAGCTTCAGTCCCGCCGCGTATGGAAATAGCCAAATTGTTCATGCTAGACTTTGGCGACCGAAATCCTTTCCAGGAGGACGTATGAGCAAGGAAGCCGCCGCCGCAACGCTGACCCAGATCTATTTCGACAAGGTCAACGCCCAAGTCACACGCCGCAAGCCCACCGACAAGATCGGCGTCGAGGCCCTCGATGAGATCGGCCAGGTTTACGGGACCTTCCTGAATCGCTTGGAATACTTCCTGGAGAACGCGAGCGAACCCCCCGCGCCTCCCAAGGCGTAAACCAAGTTGCGATATTCTACGGCCCGGTGCAGGTGGTCCAGGCGCCAGCCGGTGTGATTTTCGGCGGGCTGCACGGCAGATTCTTCGCTTCGCGCAGAATGAAAACCTCACCACAGTTTGTCACCCTGAGTCCCGATTCAGTTCATCGGGACGAAGGGTCTCGGCAGTTTCTCTTATGAACTCCAGGGATTCTTCGCTCCGCTCAGAATGACAGGGCTTACCAATCGCAAATCGAAATTCTGAAATCTAAAATCCCTTCCCCCCCTGTACCACGGCCATTTCACGTGCGGTGAGCAGGAACGCCTGGGCGGCGGCGGAGAGCGTGGTGTGACGGCGATACACCAGTCGCAGTTCGCGCTGGATGCGCATCTCCTTGAGGCGAACAGCGACAAGTTCGCCGCGCGCCAGTTCATCCTCCAGGCACATGCGCGGCGCGAAGGCGATGCCGATTCTCATGCGCACAGATTTTTTGATAGTTGCGACCGTGGGAAGCTGCATGCCGATGGCGAGCGGCGCGCCAAGCTCCGCGAAGAGATCGATCACGCGCTGGCGGTAGGGTGAATCGATGCTATGGGCGATGAACGTTTCCTTCGCGAAGTCGTGGACGCTTGCCTGGCGGCGTCGCGCCATGGAGTGCGTGGGTGGCACGATCAGGCAGAGTTCATCGAGGCTCACCACTTTCGACTCAATTTCGGGATTGTGAGGGTTGTAACTGAGCACGCCGAGGTCGATTTCGTACCGCAACAGGGCGATGGGGATTTCACGCGAGAGGCTGCGCTGCACGTCCACGCGGATGCGCGGGTAACGCTCGCGGAATTTCTTGAGGATGGGCAAAAGGTAGAGAGCAGTACTCTCGTTTGCGCCGATGGAAACGCGGCCGCGCTCCAGCGCGTGAAGTTCGTCGATGGCCCAGCGGGCGTCCTGGCGAAGGTTGAGGACGCGCTTGGCGTGGTCGTAAAGGATGCGACCGGCTTCGGTGAGGACTCCGCTCTTGGCCGAGCGGTCGAGGAGCGGCTCGCCAGCCCAGTCTTCCAGCCTGCGGACAGCCTGGCTGATGGCGGGCTGCGTGCGGTGTAGCTTGGCCGCGGCGCGCGAAAAGCTCTTCTCATCCACAACAGCCACAAAGGCTTCGAGTTGGGTTATCTCCAAGTGACCCTCCTAGATGCGGTGATCCCGTTGACGCTATATAATCGAAGCTAATGATATCAGAAAAAAGATAAACTTGACTTCACTTGTGGGCGGTTGGAGAATGTGCCTTTGGGCCGCGAGAAAGCAGGATTGCCTGAGGGGGGAAGCATTTGCGCAGTCGCCCGATTACACCATCACTCAATCCGGGAGGGGAGCATGCCTGAGAAGGTATTCATCTTCGATACGACCCTTCGTGACGGTGAGCAGTCGCCAGGATGCAGCATGAATCTGAATGAGAAGCTGCGGATGGCGAGGCAGCTCGACCGGCTGGCCGTGGACATCCTCGAAGCGGGCTTTCCGATTGCCTCGCAGGGTGATTTTGACGCGGTCAAGGCTGTCGCGGCCGAGATTCGCCGGCCCATTATTGCGGCCTTGGCGCGTGCCAGTGAACTCGACATCAAGCGCGCTTGGGATTCGCTGAAGGAAGCCGCACGGCCGCGCATCCATACTTTTCTTGCGACGTCCGACATTCACCTTCAATACAAGTTGCGCAAGACGCGTGAAGAAATTCTGCAGCAGATCACTTTTGCCGTGGGGCTTGCGAAATCCTTCTGCCAGGACGTTGAGTTCTCTCCGGAAGACGCGGGTCGCACGGACCGGGATTACCTGGTCGAGTGCTGTCACGCCGCGGTCGAAGCGGGTGCGACGGTGCTCAATTTGCCGGACACGGTGGGCTTCTGCATGGAGCCCGAATACGAAAAGATGTTCGCCGACGTGAAGGCTCGCGTGCCGGGAATGGACAACGTTGTTCTCAGTACCCACACGCACAATGATCTGGGGCTTGCCGTTGCCAACACGCTCGCCGGAATTCGCGGGGGCGCGCGGCAGGTCGAGTGCACGATCAACGGAATTGGTGAACGGGCGGGGAACGCGGCCCTCGAAGAAATCGTGATGGCCATTCATGTCCGGCGCGACTTTTTGCCGGTTTTTACCGAGATTCGCAGCGTGGAGCTTTATCCTTCCAGCCAGCTGCTCACCAAGATTACCGGCGTTGCGGTTCAGCCCAATAAGGCGATCGTAGGGCGCAATGCCTTCGCGCACGAGGCGGGAATCCACCAGGACGGCATCCTGAAGAACGCCATCACCTACGAGATCATCACGCCCCAGACGGTCGGAATGCACACGAACCGTATTGTGCTTGGGAAGCACTCCGGGCGTCATGCACTCACCAGCCGCTACGAAGAACTGGGCCACAAGCTCACCAAACCTGAACTCGAACGCGCCTATGAACAGTTCTGCAAGCTCGCGGACCGCAAGAAGAACGTTTACGATGAAGACCTTATTGGCATCGTGCGCGAGGGATTCAAAGACATACCCGAAATGTTTTCCCTCAAGCTTTTCCAGAGCTTGACATCAATAGGGGGACGCTCGACGGCGACCGTGGAACTCGAGCGGGACGGCGAAGTCTTCCAGTACACGGCCACCGCGGAAGGGCCTTGCGATGCGGCATTCCTTGCCATCGATAAGATTACGGGCGTGACTGGGACCATACAGGATTTCTCCGTCCACACAATCGCTCCGGGGGCCAGTGTCGAGGCCGAGGTCGTTATTCTCGCGCAGTTCGAAGGCCGTGAATTCACTGGTCGATATGCTAGCCACAGCTTGGTCGAGGCGGCGGCTCGGGCGTACCTGACCGCAGCCAATAAGGCTGTCTATGAGCTTAAACGCGTTGCGGTTGCGGCGGGCGGAGCGAGTAACTGATTGCAAAATCAGGGTCTTGCCCTCAGACCCAATTTCTTGAGCGTGCCCCTGGGTAAAATCCTAAAGATTTCCTCGAATCTAGCCAGTAAGAGAAATGTAATCAATGATTTATAGACAAGACGAGGATTCCTGACGGCCTCCTAGTTCACTGATTCTATTGACCTCAAAATACCTGATTTTCCCCCATTAACTCCTCCAAAATCTACATATTCCTTGCCAATATGAGACCCTTTCCGGTAAACTGCTCATAATTAAAGATATGCAGGGAACTTACAGAATTGCCGTTTTGCCGGGGGATGGAATCGGGCCGGAAGTCACGGGTCAGGCCATTAAGGTCCTGAAAGCCGTGGAAGAAATTCAGGGTCCGATGTTTCGTTTTCAAACCGGTTTGATCGGAGGCGCCGCTATCGACGAAACTGCGGTCCCTCTGCCTGCAGAAACTATCTCGATTTGCCACAACGCTCAGGCAATCCTCCTGGGAGCCGTCGGTGGGCCGCGCTGGGACCATCAGCGACACGATTTACGGCCTGAGGCAGGACTTCTCCAACTTCGGCAGCGCCAGGAGCTTTATGTCAATCTTCGTCCTGCGGTTGTGCACGATTCACTGGTGTACCTCTCGGCATTGAAACCCGATGTCGTGCGTGGAACCGATCTGGTCATCGTGCGCGAACTGCTGGGGGGAATCTACTTCGGTAACCCGCGAGGCATTTTCGCGAAGAATGGCGAGCGGATGGGGATCAATACCGAAGTCTACCGCGAGCACGAGATTGAACGCGTCGCGCACCGTGCATTCCAACTTGCGCGGCTGCGACGCCACAAGGTGACGTCGGTCGATAAGGCCAATGTGCTGGAAAGCTCCCGCCTCTGGCGGGACGTGGTGACGCGGATCGGCCGCATGTATGGTGATGTGGAATTGCAGCACCTGTATGTCGACAGTTGCGCGATGCAATTGATTGACCGCCCGACGAGATTTGATGTGGTTTTGACCAACAACATGTTTGGCGACATTCTGAGCGACGAGGCGGCGATGCTGACGGGCTCGATTGGTTTGTTGCCCTCGGCGAGCTTGGGGGAGCGGACCGCTCTCTACGAACCCATCCACGGCTCCGCGCCCGACATTGCCGGCCGGAATCGCGCCAACCCCATCGCGGCAATCGCCTCGGCAGCCATGATGTTGAAGTACTCCTTCCGACTTGAAATGATTGCAGATGCCATCGAGAGAGCAATTGCGAAAGTCTTGAAGCGCGGCGTCCGGACGGCCGATATGGCCGGGAAAAAGCGTGCCGTGACAACGACCCGCATGGGTGATCTGATTGCCCAGGAAACTCAGAAGGCCCTCAAAGCCAGCGCCCCCAAGAAATCCCGCAAGCGGTAAACCCTTTCCGCAGAGCACCCAGGCTAGGTCCGAGTTTCCTCCGGCAGCGCGACTCCGCCCAAAGGAAGGTTTGCATTTCCCGGTCAACGACTCAATAATTGCTTCCCGGAGGCCGAGTTGCACCAAGCTGCGACTACGCTATTGATTCTGGCGGGCGGCATGATTGGACTCGCCATGGGAATTCAGCCGATGCGACCCGAAAGTAACTCGACAAGGCCGCTTGCTCAAGCGCTTTCCAAAGAAGCTGATTTGATAGTTCTTGACGGAAATATCTGGACAGGGGAGCGCGACCCCAGCGGCAGAACCCGAACCGTCCAAGCTGTTGCCATTGCGGGTGGGCGATTTATTGCGGTGGGAAGCAACCAGAATATCCTTGCGCTGAAAACAAAAGACACCAAAATCATCCGGCTGGAGGGGCGGCGAGTTGTTCCGGGTCTTATCGACAGCCACGTGCACTTCATCGCGGGCGGGTTTCAGCTTCTGTCACTGGATCTGAAGCATGTGAAGAGTGAGGACGAGTTTGTCCGCCTCATCGGCGAACGAGCCAAGACGCTCCCGCCCGGGCGCTGGCTGCGAGGGGGGAATTGGGATGAAGAGGCGTGGCCGTTGCCCGCTCTGCCCACGCGGTGGCAGATCGACGGCGTCACGGCCACCTTGCCGGTTCTTCTCCGCCGCTACGACGGCCATGCGGCGCTTGCCAACTCACTCGCGCTCAAGCTGGCGGGCCTTTCACGTGAAACATCGACGCCGCCCGACGGCGTGATTGTGCGCGATCCGGCCACAGGAGAGCCGACGGGGGTCTTGAAAGACGCGGCGATTGGGCTGGTAGCCAAAGCCATCCCTCGGCCGAGCGATGCGGAGATGGAGGAATCGCTGCGGGCGGCGCTCGGCGAAGCGGGGCGAGCGGGCGTGACCTCAGTGCACAACATTACGCTCGATGAGCAGACGCCGAGCGGCAGTTTCTGGGGCGAGGTGGAATTGCTGCGACGAGCTGAAAGGGAAAAGTGGTTGACCGTCCGCCAGTACTTACTTATTCCGATTGATCACGTGGATGAACTCGCAGCCGCCGGCAAATCCCAGCGGGCGGAGAGCGAGTGGCTCCGGCTTCTCGCCGTGAAAGGGTTTGCCGACGGGTCGCTCGGCTCCAGGACGGCGTGGATGTTCGATCCTTTCGACGATACGCCCGGCAGCCGAGGCCTTCCGATGGCGCTCATGGATCCTCCGTCGAAAATGGAGGACCTGGTCCGAAAGGCGCAGAACGCGGGGATTCACCCCTGCGTCCACGCCATCGGTGACCGTGCCGTGTCCGAAATGCTCGAGCTGTTTGAACGCGTTGGAGGAAAGGACTCGCGCGCAGCCAGGTTTCGTATCGAGCACGCGCAGCACATGCGCTCAATGGACTTTGCTCGCTTCGGCAAGCTTGGAGTGATCGCTTCCATGCAGCCCTATCATGCCATCGATGATGGCCGCTGGGCAGAGAAGACGATCGGCGCCCGACGGGCGCGCACCTGCTACGCCTGGCGCTCCATGCTGGAAGCCGGCGCGCCGCTTGCCTTCGGGTCGGATTGGCCCGTTGCGCCGCTCAGCCCGATTCTGGGTATTCATGCTGCCGTGACGCGCGCCACGCTCGACGGCAAACACCCCGACGGATGGATTCCGGAGGAGCGCCTAACGGTCGAAGAAGCAATGAGCGCTTACACGGCCGGCAGCGCGTTTGCGGCCTTCGAGGAGGAGGAGAAGGGAACTATCTCTCTTGGCAAGCTGGCCGATCTGGTCGTCCTCTCGGAGGATATTCTCGCCGTGCCGCCAGAACGGATCAAAGATGTCTCACCAAAAATGACGGTCGTCGGCGGGAAAATCGTCTACGAAAAAGACTGAACATTGCACTTGTTGAGGCAGCGCGCTAAGATGAGCTGCTGTGGGGACTTGGGGAAGGGAGTCCGCAGGCGGACGCCCGCCCTGGGTCAAGGTAGCGGAGTCAGCCGTGTGGTGGGAAAAAAAATCGCGGGGGGCGGGGCCACAGGACGAGAAGGATGCATCCCTCACCGTCGTTTCTTCCCATCCGTCTGCCTCGCTTGCCGATCCCGCGCCAAGGAATGTGGAAATGCCGACCGCTAATTACAATCATACGGTTATAGGCCGCTCGATGGTGCTACATGGGGAACTTTCGGGCAAAGAGGACCTGCTCATCGAAGGCCAGTTTGCCGGGACGATTAACTTGCCGGAAAACTGCGTGACAGTGGGCGCCGGCGGTGAGGTGAAAGCCGAAGTGCGCGCGCGGCAGGTGATTGTGCAGGGCGCCGTCACGGGAAATATTTCGGCGGGCGAAAAGATTGAAATCCGAAAGACCGGGCACGTTGTCGGTGACCTGGTCGCGGCGGCGATCGCCATCGAAGACGGCGCATTCTTTAAGGGCAGCATCGATATTGTCCGGGAGCAAGCGCACCACGCTGCCGCGGCGGCCGCGTCGCAGCCGGTCCTCCGCGAGCTGGAATGATGCGCCCCCAAACTCACCAGCATGCCCCGCATCGCTCCACGGGCGCCGGATCCACTCCGGGACACTCCAGCCCAGCCCTCGAGTGGATTTGGAAATACCTTTCCGACCTTCCTTCTCCCCGCATCATGGACTGTGGTCCGGTATCGCAGGCCACCGTCGATGTGCTGGTTCGGCGGGGCGCCAAGATTCACGTCGCGGATTTGATCACGCCACTCCTGCGCGACGAGGCGCAGTTCTGGGATCGGCGCGGCAAAATTGCCTCCTTCCGTACAGACTTTTTCCTGTCGCAACTCCTGCCGATTGCGCCCGAGTCATTGACAGGCATTTTTGCTTGGAACCTTTTTGACCTGCTGCCTCACGAAGCGCATGCGCAAGTGGCGGCAAGATGGTTTTCCTTTCTCCGCCCCGGCGGATTGTTGTTTTGCATCGTGCGCGAGCCGAGGCTGGAGAAGGGTTCCGAAACGACATGGTGGCTCGAAAATTTGACAACCCTCGGTTCCGGCCGCGAGGGTACGAAGGCGTTTGCGTACGCCGTGGTTACGAACCGCGAAGTGGAGAGGCTCGCTCCGGGGGCGAGTGTCAAGACGTTTCTCACGCGGTCGGGCAGGCGCGAGGTGGTGGTGGTGATCCAAGGCGACAGCACAACGGGCCAGAATTAAACTTGACGGGCCGCTACCAATCGCGGGCTGGAATGGACGGGGTGCCGCAAACCTGACACAGTAATCCTGCATCAAACGGATATACATTGCTTGACAGTTAGTAAGTGCAATGCCGCGGTGCGACTCTTTGGAGGATGGCAATGAGAAAGATCGTTAAGCTCTCGACCCTTGTGTTGATCTTCGGTTTGGTTCTGACAGGGAGTGGATTCGCTCAGGATCTGCCGAAAGAAGCTTTGGCCACATTCGCTTCCGACACGATTCGCGTCGAGTTTGCCAACACTTCAAAGTTGCGCACCCTGCCCAATTACGAGAGCCTCAAGCAAAAGTTTGTTGGTCCGCGCTTGCGTGAGCTGGAGCAGTCGTTTTCCAGCCTGGCAGTGACGGAGAGCGACCTCAATGAAGTGATCCTGGGATGGCGTCCGGGCGCATCTGCGATGGAACTTTCGGGCTTGGTGTCAGGTCGCTTCACGGCTCGGCAAATTGCCGACCGCGCCGCGGCTAACAACGTCACGACGATGCCGGTGGGCAATTTTCAGGCTTACTGCGCCGGGGTGGGCGTAGCGGCTTCCTGCTTGGTGGTCCTGCGGGATTCGCTGGGAGTCTTCGGGCCGGATACATCGCTCACAAAGATGCTGGAAGTCCGCGATGGCAACGCCCTGGGGCTCGCGGCCGACAGCCGCGTTGCGCAGTTTCTGGGTGAGGCGGCGGCTCAATCACCCATCTGGGGTGTCGCAGTGGGCGTCGCCGTGCCGGATTTCTTCCGCGCCTGGGTCCCCCAGGGAAATATCCAACTCGACTGGGCCAAGGCCTTCCAGCCGGTCGAGGCGCTGGTTTATAGCGTGGATACCGCCGAAAACGTGAAGGTCGACGTCAAGATGGATTGCACGAGCGATCAGTCGGCGGAAAGCACCCGGCAGATTTTCGAGGGCCTGCGCATGGTTCAGCAGATGGCCTGGCAGAACACCAATCCCGGTCGGCCCAATCCCTTCCAGAGCCTCGAGATCGCCCGCGACGGCAGCCATATCTCGCTCAAGATGACATCAAGTTTCGCCGACCTCCAGGGCTTCAACCCCGTGGGCGGTGGATTCTAATCTACGATTTTTCCTACCCCCAAATTGATATGGTATACTCGGCCGAGCACGTTCCGGTGCCGTAGACAATGAAAAACTGTCCCACATGCCAGGCGAGTTATCCCGTCACCTTTGCGGTTTGCCCGCAGGACGGCACGCCTCTGGTCGAGGTCGGCGCGTGGACACCCGGCGCGGTGGTGCGCGGGAAATACCGCATCATCAGCAAGGTTGGGCAAGGCGGTTTCGGCGCGGTTTACAAGGCGCTGCATGTGAACTTCGATGAGCTGCGCGCCATTAAGGTTATCAACAAAGAATACCTGAGCGATCAGCTCTTCGTGAAGCGTTTTAAGCACGAAGCGGTAATCACACGCAAGCTGCAGCACCCGAACGCGGTGCGCGTGGACGACATCGATGAATCTGAGGACGGAACTCCGTTCATCGTGATGGAGTTCATCGAGGGCCAGAGCCTGCGCAAGCTCATCGAGACCGAAGGAGCGCAGCCCGCCAGCCGCGTCTGCTCGGTCATCAAGCAATCCGCCGCAGCGCTCGATGCGGCGCACCGCATTGGCATGGTGCACCGCGACATCAAGCCCGACAATATCGTCCTGGTCGAGACGCCGGAAGGCGAGATGGCCAAGGTGCTCGACTTCGGCATCGCCAAGGTGAAGGAAGGCAGCAAGGGCGATACGGGCGGCATGACGCTGACGGGCACGGGCGTGGTGATCGGCACCCCGCAGTACATGTCTCCCGAGCAAGCCATGGGCAAGCGCGGCGATCAGCTCGACGGCCGCTCTGACCTCTATTCGCTGGGTATCGTGATGTATCAAATGCTGACCGGCGAGCTTCCCTTCAGGGCCGACACCACCATGGAGATGCTGATCGCGCACGTGCAGCAGCCGCCCCTGGACGTTTGCTCGGTCCACCCGGAACTGCGGATCCCCGATGCGGTGGCCGGTGTTGCCATGAAGCTGCTTGAGAAGAACCCCGATGACCGGCCAGCGAGCGGCCAGGCGCTAATCGACGAGATCGAGGCGGCGGAGTCGGGAGTCAGCGGGGAAATAGGCGCCACCCATGTCATCTCGCCATACAATCTGGTCGATCAGCCATTGGAAGAGCCGCCCCCGCCGCCACCCCCACCCCCTC
>JACQNR010000072.1 GCA_016202975.1 Acidobacteriota bacterium | reverse complement strand
CACCCCGGCAGAGCCGGGGGGCCTCCTACGAGGCGCTAGCACCGTGGCTGGACGCTTGCAGGGATCACCATTTTGGGAATAGATTTCCCGCCGGAGGCAAACGCATTCCGGCAATCGCGGTGCGGCCGCGACAGGCAACGTCGCTCCGAAGACCGTGGACGAATACCTTGCGGAAGTCCCGGAACCTGCCCGCGGCTCCTTGAATAAGGTGCGCGCGGTGATCCGATCCGCTGCGCCACCGGAGGCCACGGAGGGCATCAGTCGGCGGATGCCCATGTTCAAGTACAAGGGACTGCTGGTGGGGTTCGCCGCCTTTCGGAACCATTGCAGTTTGTTTCCGATGAGTTCGTCCCTGGTGGAGGCGTTCAAGAAAGACCTCAAGAACTTCTCCACGTCCAAAGGCACCATGCGCTTCCCGGTGGACGAGCCTCTCGGGGCCAGTCTTGTGAAGAAGCTGGTGAAGGCCCGGGTCGCGCAGAACGAACGCAGGAAACAGCGCTGACCGGGCTGCCTTCGAGACCAGCAAATGACTCCAAAACAGTTGGCTGCCCTTTCTTCTTGACATCGTATTCGCTTGCCCCCACAATCGCATGAACTTTGGGATTGTTTTTCGGGGCTACTCCAGCCAGGGGAGGCTTGAAAGCGACGTCAGCTCGGGGTGCAAGCGTAGAGCAGAGGGCTGGTCTGGTCGGTGTAAGGAGCGCATGAGGATTCAGTTTGTCAATCCCCACAACACGTCGAACATGTACGCGGCTCCGAAATTCTTCCGGTTTGCTTCCACGATTTCGACAAGTTTGAACTTTAAGGCCAAGGGAGCGTTGTTTCCTCCCTTGAACTTGGCGACTCTGGCCGCCCTCACTCCGCCCGAGCATGAAGTGGCCATTGACGATGGCTGTCTCGGTCCGGTTGAAGCTACCCGGTCGGCCGAAATGGTGGCTATTACCGCGATGACGGCGCAGGCGCCCGCGGCCTACGAGCTTGCCGACCAGTACCGGGCCCGGGGCATCCCGGTCGTCCTGGGCGGGATTCACCCTTCCATGTGCCCGGATGAAGCCGGTGAGCATGCCGACGCGGTGGTGCTGGGCGAAGCCGACCGTCTGTGGCCCGACCTCATTCAGGACTTTCTCAACGGCAAGATGAAGTCCCGATATTACGATCCTGAGCCCGTCGACCTGGCCAAGATCGCGCTTCCGCGCCGGGACTTGCTTGACTCGAATGGCTACGTGATCTTCAACTCCGTCCAAACCACCCGCGGATGCCCGTTCAACTGCAACTTCTGTTCCGTCACCACGATGTCGGGCGTCAAATACCGTTTTCGGCCTGCGGAACAGGTTGTGGAAGAGCTTCGAACTCTGGACGGCCGTTTCATCTATTTTGTCGACGACAACATCATCGGGAATCCCCAAAGGGCCAAGGCGCTGTTCAAAGCCTTCCTGCCGCTTAAGCTGGGATGGGCGTCCCAAGTCACGATCAATTTCGCCCGCGACCCCGACCTGATGAGATTGGCCCGGGCGAGTGGATGCTACGGAGTCTTCATCGGCTTTGAAACCTTCTCCAACAAAAGCATCCGCGACGCCGGCAAAGGCGTGAACCGGCCCGACGAGTATCTGCGTGATATTCGGCGCATTCACGAGGCGGGAATCAAGGTATGGGGATCGTTTATCTTCGGTTTCGACAACGATGCCCTGGACGTGTTTCGGGAGACACTCGACTTCATCGAGCAGTCGCGGATGGAGTTCGCGCAGTTCTCGCTGTTGACCCCGCTGCCCGGCACAGCCCTGTACAAACAATTTGAGGACGAGCAGCGTATCGTCCTCCGGGACTGGTCAAAATATGATCTCGGTGCGATTGTCTTCAATCATCCCCTCCTCAGCGCAGAGCGTCTCCATTTCGAAAAAAACTACGCTTGGCGGCGCTTTTACTCCATCCGCTCGATCCGGAGACGGTTGGGTATGCCAAAGACCCGGGGCGACCTGATTCTGTGGATTGCCAACCTGGCCGTGACCGGAGCCCTCAAGTACCGATGGGGGAAGGAATACTGGACCTGGAACGGCAAAGACTCGGACTCCGTCGCACCCACAGAACCTCGCCTCATCTCGCGCACTCAGCCGCTCAAGGTCAAGGAGGCGGAGCGCCTCGTGAAGGTCGCGTCGGCACAAAATTGAGCCGCCCCGTTCCGCTGACGAAGACCTCCCGGCGAAAGGGAGAATCACTCCGACTCGTTCCGGGCAGAACAGGGTGCAGCAAAGGGTCTCCGCAGTTCCCTACTCAAACCACAGCCGCGAATCGACGTCGTTCCGACACAGCGCATCAGGGCTCCCGAGACTGACAGCCGGCTCATGCTTATCCGGTTGTTTCAGCTAGTGTCGTGTCCCCGAAATTCTTGCAGCAAATCGTCAGGGCGCGCTTTCAGGTGCGCCGCGTTGCTCGCGTGCAAGGGTACAGCTTTAGCCGCTGAGGCCGTGGCGAGTGTGGATGACCATTGTCGGCACGGCTGAAGCCGTGCCCTGACGCCATTCATGTTTCACTTTCTTCGGTAACGCGGCACTAGCAGGATGCTGCAAAACTCGCTGTT
>JACQNR010000071.1 GCA_016202975.1 Acidobacteriota bacterium | reverse complement strand
TTGTACTCCAACACAGCCCAGTACTCGTGACGGACAAGCATTTGGAGAGAAAACTCTATGACGCTCGCGGAGGCTATCGCGGCGAACTGAGCGGGCCAGGGTGGGACGATTTTGCCAAAGAAAAGGTTATTCTTTTGGACGCCTACAAACCACCCCGATTCCCAACCGCCCAGGATTGGGTCCTGGTGCTTGAACGTATGCAATGATTCGCCTAGACCTTTCGTTCGAAGCTGGCAATCAGTGCCTCGGCATCGAGGTGGTGCCGTCCGAGGGTGACAACCCGAAGCTGGTCCAGCGGCGGAGGAGGCGCAGCCTAGCTCGCGCTTGCTCCCGCCCCCGGCAGGCCCACCACTCTGACGCCCTAAGAACATGGCAGACATGACGGACAGCCTGGCGACGAGGCGGCGCAGGGATCGCCGCCTACGCCATCTCCAAGGGCGCGGTCGCACAGCTCAGCAAAATCCCCCCCGACGAGTTCAAAGCGTAGGACATTCACATCAACTGCTTGATCCGCGCCAGTATGGACACGCGCGCCAACCGCAAGGCGATGACCAAAGCCGACTTGTCGAAATGGGTCAAGACGGAATATGTCGCCCGCGTCGTTCCCTTTCTGCTTGGCGACGACGCTCGCCCCCTGCGCTCGGCCACGGTGCCTTTGGAGGGCTGAACTTTGGTGGTCTCCAGTCCGATCTACCGATGAACGGGCCCAAGGGCAGACCGGAGAAGGTTGCGGTCTTTATCGTACCAGTCGGCATACTGCCGCCCGTTGAGGAAATTGTCGTGGGCAGCGATCATCAGCTCCTTCAGGTCTCCGCGTAACTCGCGCAAGGTGCTCGAAACGGAGTCGTTCCCCACCAGATTCCGCATCTGGTACGGATCGTCCAGATTATCGTACAGCTCTTCCGCTCCCGTGAGCCATTTCACGTAGGTGTACCGTTTCGTGCGCACGCCGCGCCACTCGGGCCAGACCGTATTGGTTTGGAAAAAATCCCAATGCGACGTGTAGTTGGCCATCAACACCCGCGAACGGAAAGACCGGGAGCGGCCGAGAACGTCCCCGCTCAGGTCCTCGCCATCGACTTCACCCGGGGCCTGTAGTCCCGCGAGGCCGCAAAGAGTGGGCAAATGATCGATCGGCGTGTAGATGGTGTCGCTGACCGTACCAGCGGGAATTCGCCCCGGCCACCGCATGATCAGCGGAATGTTCACAGCCTCGGTGTAAGGGACCATCTTGTTGACCCGCCCGTGGCTGCCATGCATCTCCCCGTGATCGGAGGAGAAGACGAGAATCGTGTCCCGGCTGGCTCCGGATCGATCAAGATAATCCATCAGTCGCACAAGATTGTCCTCAATGTTCATCGCCATCGCCAGATAACAGCGCAATTCCTGTGGAGAGCGTGGGCTGTCGGTCTTGGGCACGTTAGGCGGGTGATAGAGCTCCGAGGCGGGTGGAACCTTTTCAAGATAGCCTTCCGGCAGAGATCCTGGCAAGAACGGAGGGTGGGGCGGATGCGGCGCCACCACCAGCAGAAACGGCTTCTCCTGGTTCTTGTGCTTCTCGATAAACTTTGTGGCCTGATCGAAAAGCGTGTCGGTTTCGTAACTTTTGGAATAAATCTTGGGAGGGACATCCTCGTAATACCAGTAGTGATTGAAATCCGCGTGGAAGTTATAGGCTTGCCAAAAGTCGAAGCCCAGCCGAGCCGGGCCGGGGGGCACGAACTCGGTATCAGGATGGCTCTTCTTGTAGGCCATTTCTACTTCCGGATTAGCTTCATATAGCCCCGACGCCACGCGCAGCCCGGCAGCAAGGTGCCACTTCCCCAGGAATCCTGTCTCGTATCCGGCCTTGCCGAAAACGTTGGCCAGGCAATGGGGATTCAGAGTGGGATTGGCGTTGACCCAGTTCATCACCAACCCGGAATGGGTGGGGTAGCGCCCCGTCATCAACATGCCACGAAATGGGGTGCACAAGGGGACGGTCGAAAAACCGTTAGTGAAGGTTATTCCCTCGCGTGTCAGCCGATCCGCGCCCGGGGTAGGGATGAACTTGCTCATGTCCTGGCGATATTGATCGTCAAAGATAAAGACAATATTGGGCCGCGTCCCCGTGGCACCCTGCAGAGGATTGAGGGCCGACCAGGACGATAACGCCACGGCGCTCACCGCCGGCCCCGCCACTTTCAAAAACTCCCGTCGGCCTACTTGGTGGTGATGGGAATCGTTAGAGTCTTGCTTGACAATCGCATTCTTGCTGGAGTGTTTGTGGTAGTTTGACATGCTGAGTTCCCATCATGGTGTTTGCCTCTTCTAGAGGCGTCACGCCGGGTCAAAACCGGATGCTAATACACCTGTCCCGAACTCGAACATGAACTGCGCCACCTGAAGGAGATTTTTCATCGCGGCGAAATGCCGAGGAATGGGCAAAGCCAGGCATACCAGTGCAGAACTAAAAGACAGATACGGCTTGCTCTAGGAGACGGCCGGTGCGCCGTGACAGCGCTTGACCTTGCGTCCACTGCCGCATGGGCAGGGGTCATTCCGCCCGGCGCGCGCCACGGCCTGAGCGAGCTTTGCCTCCTCGGCGGCAAGAATTCCCATTACCTCGTCCGCATAGCGTCCGCGGCGCAGCAATTCGGCCATGATCTTCATGGGGTGGTCGATATGTTTGAAGAAAGCCATATAACCCGCGCAGAGGTAATTCAATCCCGGTTCGCCATCCGGCGTCAGGATAAAGCGGTTCTTGGGACACTCACCATGGCAGGCGAAGCGCACTTCACACTCACGGCAATATCGGGGCAGCGTGTCGCGCTTGTCGGCACCGAATCTCCGCTGCGGGGCCGATGCCACAAGTTGCACCAGGGGCTGAGACTGAATATTCCCCAGCAGGTACTTCGGCTCCACAAAGTGGTCACAGGAATAGAGGTCGCCGTTGTGTTCGAGCGCCACCGCGTCTCCGCAAGTCTCGGAAAAGATGCACATGGCGGGCGGCGCGCCGACCCAGGAAGCAAGCGCCGCGTCGAACATCTGCACGAAGACTTTCCCGACGTCGCGCCTCAACCACTCGTCGAAGATGGTGATGAGAAACCGGCCCCATTGATCCGGCTTGACGGACCGATCCGTCACTCGGCTGCCCTCCTGGTTTCCGACTTCGCCCCGCTCGTTGATCCGCTCGACGATGGGAATCAACTGGATGAATTGCGTGCCGACTTCATCGCGAAGGAATCGGTAGACTTCGAGGGGATGTTCGCCGTTCGCGGCGTGGACGGTGGTGAGGATGTTGAAGTCCACCTTGTGCTTTTGCATCAGCCGGGCGGAGCGCAAAACCTTGTGGAACGTCGGTTGCCCGCCCTTGTCCACTCGATAGGCGTCGTGCATTTCGCGGGGGCCGTCAAGGCTCAGGCCCACCAGGAAGTTGTTCTCGCAGAGGAATTCACACCATTCTTCGTTCAGAAGGACGCCGTTGGTCTGCATGGTGTTCAGGACTTTGGTGCCTGGCTCGCGAAACCTCTTCTCCAGCTCGATCGAGCGACGGAAGAAGTCAAGCCCCATTAGCGTCGGCTCGCCTCCCTGCCAGGCAACCGTAACTTCCGGGCCAGACTGCGATTTGAGCATTTGCCGGATGTAACTCTCTTGCACATCATCCGACATGCGGAAATTGCTGCCGGGATAGAGTTTTTCCTTGACCAAGAAAAAGCAGTACTTGCAGTCCAGGTTGCAGACCGCTCCCGTCGGCTTGGTCAGAACACTAAACGCCACGGTCGTCGTGGCGGAAGTGGCCGCTCTATCAGGTTTCTCCATATCGCACAGCTTCTGTAGCTTCCGATCCGTCCCTTGTTCGGGATCGTAGCTTCGCGGTCCCGGTCCACTGTTCTAGCGGAGTGGGAATCATCCTCATCCCCCAGACTGTGCCGGACATCTGAACACGAGTGTAATTGAAGCGAGGAACCACGAGTGCCTGTTTCAACATCTTTCTTCGCCGGGGGATCCCCATTCTCCAACCGACAAAGACATCGCCCGGGATTTCCATGTTAACCCCCCCCTCCGCGTCACTATACGTCCGTCCACGTTTTGGGGGGCCGAGGATCGTGCCTTGATCGTTCCACGTGCCGAGGGCACCAGCTCCAGGGAAATCTATGCTCTTGACACCGCCCTCGTCCTTATCGATGGTACAAGAACTCCGGCTGGCCAGGAGGAAGAGTCCAACAGACACTCGGTCTTTCCATGGCTGCCGTTAGCGGCCCGAACTCCCGGTCACATTTCATTTTAATAGCACCGTCACTTTTTCAATGAAACCGGTGAACTTGAATGGCATCTTGTAAGCTGCGCTCACGGGTGAAACGCGTGCCTGGCCGATATTGAAAGTCGCCGTGCCATAATATGGTCGAGCGATATGCAACAGTTTTGCCTCACCCACGATTTCCCCGTTGATGTAGAGACGACCGACGCCACTGCCTTCCCCTTGCCACTCATTAGGACGCGGTGGCGGACCATTCAGGACAAATTCGTAAGCAAGCTCGACCTTCCCACGAGGTAAACCTGCGTCTGATCTAATCACATCGCGACTTCGACCCATATAGTTGTTTTCGTATACAAGCCGATTTTTCTTTACATACATCACAAATCCCCCGAATCGGCTTCCATTGCTGACAACAACTCCTTCTGCGCCCCGATCCGGGATTGTCACGCTCGCAACGATACGGTGGGATTGCGAGAAGTCCGGTAGCATTGATGAGAACAACCATGGCGATGATGGAACCCGTGGCGTATCGGGATAATAAACAAATTCATTTCTATCCCTGGTCATAAATGGAGGAGGCTCAGAAGAGCGAAGAATAGAGGTAAGAATAGGATAAACATCGTTCTTGCGGGCTTCTGTCTCGAAGGCTCCTTGTAATTCTTTCAGCTTGTCTGGGTATTGGACGGCAAGGTCATGTGCCTGGCTGAAATCCTTTTCTAAGTCATACAACTCCCAGTGGTCTGCTTCGAAATCGTCGTTCTCCTTAGGACGCCGCGGAGGGAAGGGCAGCGTATGACGAGCTGAGGCAATCCAACCATCCATGTAGATCGCGCGGTTCCCCACGTTCTCGAAATATTGAACACGGTGACGGGATGACGCCCCGGCATTGTCGAAAGTATAGGCGAAGCTGACGCCATCCAACGGCTGCTGCTCTGTTCCATCAACAACGGTTGGAAATCGAATACCCGCGGCGTCATAAATGGTAGCCGCAATATCATTGACGTGGGTAAACTGGGTGCGCAACCCTCCACGGGCATTAATTCGCTCTGGCCATGACACAATGAGAGGACTGCGCGTAGAGCCAAAATGGGATGCTATCATTTTCATCCATTGAAAAGGTGTATTGTTCATCCATGCCCATGCCGAAGCATATGCGTTAAGATGCTTCGGCCCACCCAATTCATCCATGTCGTGCAACTGGGCTTCCACGGTTTCCGGAGGTGCGTGAGTATCCGCATTCCCTTGTAGGCCATCCATCCCGCTGGCTCCGTTGTCAGAGGCAATATAGAATATCAACGTATTGCCTGCTTGTGGTCCCTGTTTCACTGCCTTCAGCAGCCTTCCTATCTCATGATGGGTCTGGGCGCTAAAGCCGGCATAAACCTCCATCTGGTGTGCAAGTAATTTCTTCTCGTCGCTGGTGAGCGAATCCCAAGCCGGCAACTCTTTAGGCCGCGGCGTCAGCTTGGCATCAGCCGGAACGACGCCGAGCTTCTTTTGCCGCGCGAAGATTTCCTCGCGGAGTTTGTCCCACCCATCATCGAATTTGCCGCGATATTTGTTGATCCATTCCGCCGGTACATGGTGGGGCTTATGAGTGCCACCGGTGGCAAAATAGAGGAAGTATGGTGTCTCTGGCGCGAGCGATTCGTGGGTTTGCACCCAGCTGATCGCATCGTTAACGATGTCGGCTGTGACATGATACCCTCGCTCTGGTGTTGCCTCAGTCTCGACCGCTGTGGTGTTGCGGTAAAGGGGCGGTTCCCACTGGCTCGTTTCGCCGATCATGAATCCGTAGAAATACTCAAAACCCAACCCCGTTGGCCAACGATCGAAGGGACCGACCGGCGATATTTCCCAATAGGGCGTATTGTGCCATTTGCCGAACGCTGCCGTGCTGTAACCGTTCCTGCGCAGCACTTCTGCAACCGACACAGTGCTCTTCTTCCAAATGCCGTTATAGCCAGGGAAACCCGCGGCGCCCTCCGTCACGACCCCAAACCCAACGCGATGATGATTGCGTCCTGTAAGCAGCGCGGCTCGGGTGGGTGAACACAACGCGGTGACATGGAACCTGTTGTAACGCAGCCCCTCCGCTGCGAGTTCGTCGAGAGTTGGCGTCTGCACTACGCCGCCGAATGTGCTAGTCTCAGCAAAGCCGGAGTCGTCCAAAAGGATGACTACGACATTGGGGGCGCCTTTGGGCGCAGTTAAGGGCTTTGGCCAGTCAGGGAGCAAGTTCTTGGCGCTCGAACCGACTTGCTCCTTGAAGGGTAGTTCGGCATGCGACGGCTGCCAGCCAACACCGCTTCCGAGCCAAAGAGCGAGCGACAACGCAATCCCTGTTTGTCTAATTCGCATTCTTGATCCACCCAGGTTTGGCTCACGGATCATGCCCTTTCCTCTTTGACTCACAGTTTCAACTTAACAAGTCAAGTATAAGCGGCGGATGTGAAACTTATCGGCAAGCTTGCCGACATGAGCTGAATTATTTGCGTCCCGCATTGAGACGGTACTCTGAGGATTCCATATTCGCTAAGGGCAGGGATCCTCCGGGGTCTCCCTCCGGCATTCGCCAATGCCGCGGGCAGGGTAGTCCCCCTCCGGCATTGGCCATTGTGGAGGAATAAGTTCGGCGTCCCAGGCTTTCCAGGCAGCCATTAACTCCCGGAATTTTTCCGGCTCTCGTTTCGCGAGGTCTCTCGATTCACCGAGGTCCTCGCGCAAGTTAAAAAGCTGAGGCGTGTCGTTATCCCAGCTTCTAGCGACCTTCCAGTCTCCCATTCGGACGGCCATGTGCTCCCCGAAGCGCCAGAAGAGCACACGATGTGGGTCACCTTGATGATCGCCCGTCAAATACGGCAGCAGATTTACGCCGTCAAGTTTCCATTCCGGTTTCACCTGGACACCAGCGGCCGCCAGCGCGGTCGCAGCGATGTCCAACTGAATGACAGGCTTGTCATAAACGCGCTTTCCGGTTAGCTTGCCCTTCCATTGCACCAGCATTGGCACTCGAATGCCACCTTCCCATGTGTCACACTTACTGCCTCGTAGTGGTCCGTTACGCGAGCCGGTTGAAGCGCCCTTTTTTGTTGGACCGCCGTTATCGCTTAGGAAGAAGATGAGCGTTTTGTCTTCCAAGCCCGCTTCACGAATCTTGCCTAGCACCTTTCCAACCGCGTCATCGAGCGCCAAAAGCATCCCGGCATACGTATGTCGGGGTTCATCTCGAATTTCCGGAAATCGATTCAAGTATCTTTGCGGTGCCTCCATCGGACTGTGAACCGCGTTAGGGGCGAGATAAAGGAAAAACGGCTCGTTCCGGTGGCGATCAATGAAAGAGCTAGCCTCACTGCCCAACACGTCGGTGAGATAACCGTCCCAGGGCACGGGCTCGTAGTTACGCAGGATTGTTGCGCTTCCCGCGCCCAGATTACTCTGTGGGAAATATGAGCGTCCTCCACCCAAAAAGCCGTAGAATTCTCGAAACCCACGCTTTAGGGGGTGGTATTGCGGCGCTTCTCCCAGGTGCCACTTACCGACCGCTCCCGTTACGTATCCGGACTCACGCAGCCGGTCTGCCAGAGTGGTTTCGGTGAGAGGAAGCCCCGCCTTAGACGGGTCGCCACCCATCTTCAGAAAATATGGGGTGGAATGAGTGTTGAACTCGTGCCCGAAACGCTCCTGGTACCGACCGGTCAGCAGACCTGCACGCGAAGGGCTGCAGTAGGGGCACGACACATAGCTGTTCGTGAACCGCACACCTCGCTCTGCGAGCGAATCGATGTTAGGGGTCGGTATGTCCGCGCAACCGTAAACGCCGAGATCAGAATAACCCTGGTCATCGGACAGGATTACAATGATGTTGGGGCGGTCCGCGCCGCCTCGTTGATGTGGCCTGCTACATGCACTCCAATGTTGGCCTAAAAGGAGCGCGGCTGCGCCACGTCCTAGCACCGCACGCCGTGTCAGTCGTCCGGTGACTCCCATGCTTCACCCCCGTCATTATGACTCTGCGTATTTAGATAGCAAAAAGAACGCTCCCTCTCGGATGCATACCCCGCCATCTGGTCCCGGCATCCATGGGTTCCACGAGAATGTCTTTGTCTGCAATTACTCTGTCGTAAGTGTCGGTCCCCCGAACGTGACTCTGTGCAAACTGATGTAAACGTCAGAAGTAAAGTTACATTCTCGCGCTTGCCGGTGGATGTTTACTCCCTCACCCGGCCCTTCCGGGCCACCGTCTCCCTGAGGGAGAGGGGCCGCGGGTGAGGGAGAACATTGTAACGTCTTCAACTTCGTTTACATCAGAAATCATATCGCAGGGCGAGTTGCACGATCCGTGCGTCCCGAGCGCTCTGAATCCTCCCGAACGCCGGAGATACGAACGTGTTATTCGGCCTATTGAAGTTCACCTGGTTGAAAAGGTTGAAGAAATCGGCCCGAAACTCGATGCCTCCTCGTTCCCCTGGCAGTCTAAATCTCTTCTGGAGGGAGACATCAGTTTGGGAGTAACCCGGGCCGATAATGATGTTTCTTCCGCTGTCTCCGAACTCTCCTAATGGGGGCAATGCGAACGCCGATTTGTCAAAGTACGCCGCTGCGAGCTCCCCGTGCGAGCGATTGGGATCCAGCCGCCAATTTCCGGTGAGGTCAAGTCGCTGGGCTGCCTGACCGCGGCCCGATCCGACGGCCGCGCGATCTATCCCGGAGAAGGCGCTGAAGGGAGTACCGCTCGCTATCCGGGTCAAGCCAGCCACCTGCCATCCCCCCAAAACTCGATTCCCCTTCATAAAAGGCAGCTCCCATATCCCATTGACCGCCAGGATGTGGCGTTGATCGAAGTCGGAAAGGCCGCGCTCTCCTCCCCTACAGTTATTCGCATCCTGGCAGGTGACCGCGTCAGCCTGAGAATTCGACCCGATATCGATTGATTTCGAAAATGTGTACGCCAACTGAAGCGTATAGCCGCGCGAAAACTTCTTTTCCGCACCCACCTGAAGAGAGTGGTAGTTGGAATTAGCGTCAGAGTTTGTGACAGCGATGTCCCCGTAGTACTGGGGGAAATATGGCCGCCGTGTTTGCGCGTTGGCCGGAGTCGCCCCGGGGGCAAAGACGGCTTGATTGCCCTCGCGCATGTTCGACAACTTGTGACCCACATTCCCATAGTATCCGGCCTTAACGAGCACGGAGCCAATTTGGTGCTGGATGTTGAAGTTCCACTGCTCAATGTATCCGTCTCTATAGCTGTGATCGATTGAAAAGCCTTGCATCGGGTAATAGAAAGTCGGATTCTGCAAATTGACTGTGTATGGGAAGGGATCGATTCCTCCGCCTGCCACGTCGTAGGGGTCGCTGAAGCTGTGCGGGACGCTTGATATGGACACTAACCACGGCGCAATTTGGTTGGGTGAGTTAGACATGATAGTTCCGACTGTGTTGGTGAAGAAACCGAAAGCGGCGCGAATCGCCGTTTGCCCTCTTCCCGTCGGGTCCCATGCCAAGCCGATCCGCGGCGCGAAATTGTTCTTGTCGGTTGGGATTATCCCTCGCGTGACCCCTGGATCGCCGGGGTAAACAAGTCCAGGCGGAGCGTTGGGAAACTTCTGGGATTGATGACCTGGCCAGACATCTCCGCTTGCGCCAAGTGTCTCAAACCAAGGGGGGTCCAGTTCATAGCGCAGCCCTAAGTTTAGCGTAAGCCGCGGGTTAACCTTAATATCATCTTGCGCAAAGAAATGGTACTTATAGCCGCGAACGTAGTTGTCAATCTTGCCGCGCGTAAAAAGGCTCGATGAGCGGCCAATTAGAAAGTCGGCGAGGGCGTTCCCTGTGAATGAACCATCGAAGGTAAAGTAACCCGAAGCGCCGAACTGATTTATTGCTCCACGCTGGCCCCTTTCGAATGAGCCGCCAGCGGTTAGCGAATGCCGTCCGTGCATCCACGTGAGCTTATCCCTGACCTCATAAGTGGGAACCGGCGAGTCGTACGGAAACGCTCCGGACACACTAAACCGTCCGGCCACGGTGGCAGTAGGCACCTGGGGAATTGGGCCGTCAACATTGAAGTTGCCGCCAAGGTCCTTCGGATTCTTATTGCCAGCACCCATTACGAACTTACTGTCAATATAGAGATGCGAAAACGTGAATTCGTTCAGCAATCGGGGACTAAAGATCGCAGTGTACTTAAAGTTTTCTGTTTGGACCAGATTTGTTGATGTGCGCTGAAGACCAGCACCCAAGGCGGTATCAGCGGGAATATTGCTCTGGTTCGCATCATTCCGATAGAAGCGGAACGACAGGCGATGGGACTGGCTCAGTTGGTGATCGACCTTGACTGCATAGTCGTTCCCATCGGTCGGTAGCGGCACCCACGTCGCGTTGCTGCCGTCCGGCATGTTGGGCAGCAAGAGGAGGTATGTATTCATCATGTTTTTCGCCAACGGGTCGAAGCGGTCTGGGGGTATCGTATTGTTCGGAAATGGTTGCCCTGTGCTTGGGTCAGTGATTGGGTTAGCGAAAATCCCTTGGCGTTCAAGCTGGGTTGCCGGATAGAAGACATTCCGAGTCTGTTGGCGAATCCGAGTCCCTTGGTAGTTGAAGAAAAAGAATGTACGATCCTTTCCATTGTATCTCGGCAAGATCACGGGGCCGCCGATACTCCCGCCAAACTGGTTCTGTCGGAGCAAGGGCTTGGATGCGCCGGCGAAGAAATTCCGCGCGTTCAGGGCATCATTGCGCAGATACTCGAACACGCTCCCGTGAAATTCATTGGTGCCGGATTTTGTGACAGACAAAAAGACGCCGCCGCTCGCTCTTCCATACTCAGCACTGAACGTGTTGGTCAGAATCCGGAATTCCTGGAG
>JACQNR010000093.1 GCA_016202975.1 Acidobacteriota bacterium | reverse complement strand
TTTGAGCAGAGGCCCACCACGGCAATGCCGGTCACCACTTCTTGCAGCGACTCGAGCCGGAATTTTTCAAAGAGCACCTGGAAAAGCGTATCCACGGGGCGCAAAAGGATGCGATCGAACCGGCCCTGGATGATGTAGAGGTCGCCGAATTCGTAGAGATTCCAACTGAGGATGTTGAAGAGCCCCAGCGGAATGAGCGAAAACCCGTAAAGGAACAGGACTTCGTAGAACGACCAGTCCTGCAGCTTGGGAATCTTGCAAAACAACACGAGCACAAAGCCGAATCCCAGCACGGTCGCCGTCATGGAGGAAAACACGGCGATGAAAAAATCCGCCTTGTACGCCATCCGGACTTTGGCGTATTGAGCGAAGTATAGAACCAAGAGTCGTAAATGTCTTTTCACGGTGTTGGGGATATACAAGAGCTATAATAATTCACAGATCCTCAACCTTACAAATACGAGTGGCCGCCATCACGTGGTGTTTGTCCGGGGGTTGACATATGAGTTCGACAGTCGTGACGTACCCCATCGTGACTGCTCTTGTGGAAGCTGAGAAGATTCTCGGGCCGGACCGACAGTGGAAACCCGTCAATGAAACGCAGGCGCGGTTCCTGAAAGAGTTCTTCGCTGTCTGCCGCAAAGAAAGAGTCCCCGAAATCGAGAGCCTGGCTTCTTGGAGCACCGCCGAAATCCGCGCCTTCCTGGCGCGGCACGGCTTTACGATTGAAATCAAACCATTCGGCGAACGCCAATTCGGTACGGCCAGCGTTTTGGATCTCCTCGTCGAGTGGATCGAACAGGGCTACGTCACGACTATCCCCAAACGGGAATCTCCCAAGGAAACCCCTCCCCCGCCAAAGAATTGGATCGAACGCATGAAAGCCGCCTGGGCTTCCCGTCGCGGGACCTGCGCTTCGCCCGCAGAAGAGTTGCCTGCGGTACTGATTGCCTCGAAGAATGTTACCTTTTTCCGCGCGCAGAACCACGAGCATCCGGTTGTCAGCCCCAAAACAAAGTCTCAAGATCGAGTTTACATGACGATGCTGGATGAGCCGCCTTCCGGTTTCGATCTCATCGAAAAGGCTCAGGAACTGTCGCATGCCATGAAGCCTGTAAATGAATTTGCGGGTCTCATCTTCCCCATGGTTGACCTCGACCAACGTGTAGACATCGGCTGGCTGGTCGGGATGAAAACCACTCAAATCGAGGGCCTGCCCGTCGATATCGCCAGAGCTCTTCAACAAACCCGCCTCAGGATGAATGAATTCGGTGCGCGAGCGGAGAGCGCTGCTGTCCTGACAATTACAGTCGCGGGACTGCCTCCGCCTCCGCACGTTATTGACCGGCCATTCTTGATCTGGTTTGAGCGTGAAGGGCTATCAATGCCGCTCTTTGTCGGTCACATCACCGAGCAAGACTGGAAAAACCCGGGTGACATTTCCAAATAGAGATTGGACACGCCACCTGCGTGCTCCTCACCGCGTGCTGACTGCTGACTGCCTACTGCCTTTCATCCGCCTTGAATCGTGATTTTCTTGCTCGACCACTGCCACATGGCGTTGCCGAGGAAGAGCAACGCTCCGAACCAGAAGATCTGGATTGCGAGGGACTTCAGAATGTCGATCCCGCTGATCTTGCCGAGGTATATCAACACCGGGATGTAGCTGATGTACTGAAACGGCAGGACGTTGAAGATGTCCTGAAAGACTTTTGGAAAGAAAGAAATCGGGATCAGCAGGCCGGAGAAGAGTTCCAGCAGAAAGTATTTGGCGCGCAGCAGACCCAGAATCGATTTCAGGCGGATGGCGAATGTGCCGACGGAGAAATTGATTGCGGCGACAATGAAGAAACTCAACATGACGCTTGCGAAAAATCCGGCGAAATGCGCAAGACTGGCGGGGCTCTGGATGGGGTAGACGAGCAAGAGCACCAACGCCGTGGGCGCCGAAAGCAGTGCCAAACGGAACAGGGACTCTCCAAATGCCTGGGCGATATACATGAACTGCGGCCGGACCGGCTTGATCAGATCCATGGCCAGCTTACCTTCCGTCACTGCGATGGCTATTTCCTGGTCGATGTTATTGAAATAGAACGAGCGGATGATCCACCCCACCGCAATGTAGGTAAGCATGTGGCTGAAATCGAAGCCTTCGATTTCTCCCGGCTGGGCGTAGATGGCTTTCCAAATGAAGTAATAAATAGATACATAGATGAAATAGGTAACGATTCCGGTGTAATAGCGCAGACGATAGGCCAGCGTGTTGACGAAACCCACGCGCACGAATTCGGCATAGACGCGGGCCTGGCGCGCATTAAGGATGCCCGACCTGGTTTCAGAACTCATAGGGCGCGCTCGCGTGACATACAGGGACCCACCGGCGAGTTATTACCAGATTGCCTCGATGCCGGAGGCCCGGATTCTTTGGTCGCGAGTGACGAGAGGCAAGCCGAGGTGTAGAGCCGTGGCAGCGATGATGCGGTCGGGCATGTCGGGGACCATTTCGCGCGGAACTCTGCGGACCGCATCGGCCACTCCAGAGTCGAGCGGGGCGACCGTTAGAGCGGATTCAGCCGAGTCAATGGCGTCCAAGAGTTTGGTGAAGGCGGCTGCGGATAATCGGCCTCGCTCGACTAGGTACACAACTTCAACCATGGAAATCGAGGGGACATAAAGAGGCTCACCGGCATGAGTCGCGCCTCGAATTGCGTGCAAGGCCGCCGGGGATAACTTATTGGGGGCAGTCAGGTACCATACCGTTGCATGGGTGTCCAAGACGGTGGCCATCAGGAGATGTCTCGCGGGAAATTACCCCACATCTCGCGGCGCGCCTGCGCGATGTCTTCCTCAGTGATATCGACCCCGAGGTCAGCCCAGAGCCCCTCCAGGCTGCGGCGTGGGCGCTTTGGCCCGTTTCCGGGTTTCAGGGACTCGGCGTAGCCCAGGACTTGCTTTTGCTTTTCCGGCGGCAGCTCTCGAAGTGTTTGCAATACCTTCTCTTCCACAGTCATGGCGACAGTAACCTCCACTCCCCCATTTTATGGCGTCGAGCCCGCCTGGCACATTGAACTAAACCTGCTGCTCTGTCTCGCTGCCCTCAGAACCGAAGGGCCAGCAATTGTGGGCAATCAACAACTTTCTCAAATCTCGAAAGAGTACCCGGTGGTATCTCGCGCTCCCCGGCCGATTCGTTACCGTTGTTTGGCCGCCTGCGATACCAGTGAGATGAATATGTATGGGGCCATTCTTAGTTGGCTTTTTCGCCCAGACGCCGACACTAACCACGACAGCGTTCCCCTTTCCTCTCTGAAAGGTTCGGATTTCACCCGGTCTCATTGGGCACCTCGATGAAAACGGCTAACCAGATTATACCCGAAACTCTCGCGCCCATTGCGAACTGCCAGTTCCTTACAGTACTTCACCACTAACGTAAATTCGCTTGACGATATCCTCGATGGGTTCTTCCTCGACGATGATGTCGCGCACTTCCAGCGTGTTGACGAGCGAGCGAATGACTTCGGCACTGGAGTGCCGGTGGCGGTCGAAGCGGAGAAAGTAGGTGAGTTCGTCCACGCGTTCGCACGTCATCCCGTCGCTGGTGACCTCGCCGAGCTTGGCCACCTGCGCACGGTCCTTGAGCAGGAATTTGATCTGATTGAATTTCGCCAGGCGCTGCTTCATTTCGGCGAGCGGCCCGTCGAAAAGAAGCTTGCCCCGGTCGATGATGATGATCCGCCTGCAGAGTTCCTCGATATCGGAGAGGTCGTGCGTCGTGAGCAGCACGGTGGTGCGCTCGGTGCGGTTGACCTCCTTCAGAAATTCCCGGATGTGGTCCTTTGCCACCACGTCGAGCCCGATGGTCGGCTCGTCAAGAAATAGCAGCGGCGGATTGTGCAGCAGCGATGCTGCAAGGTCGCAGCGCATGCGTTCGCCCAGGCTCAGCTTGCGCACCGGAGTGTGCAGATAATCCTTCAGGGCCAGGATGTCGCAAAACACGTCCAGGCGCTTCCGGTAATCCGCCTCCGGGATTTCGTAAATCTCCTTGAGCAATTTGAAGGATTCGATGACCGCGATGTCCCACCAGAGCTGCGTGCGCTGGCCGAATACAACTCCGATGTGTTTGGTGTAGCGGCTCCGGTCGCGGTACGGGACAAAGCCGTTGGACTCGATGCGCCCGCTGGAAGGGACAAGAATGCCCGTCAGCATCTTGATGGTGGTGGATTTCCCCGCGCCGTTTGCGCCGATGTAACCCACCATTTCCCCCGCCTCGATGGAGAATTTGACGCTATCCACGGCGCGGACCGTAACGTATTCGCGGACGAAGAGATTCTGCAGCGCGCCCCATACCCCTTCGCGGCGGCGGAAGGACTGAAAGTCCTTGCAAAGATTCTCGACCGAGACAATGGGCGGCATGTGCGGTGCCCGGGAGCAATCTCCGGGATGTCCGTCATTCTAACCTATCGCGGCAGCTTCCCGGCGGACCCGAGGCAAAACCCCGCCCCGGGGCCGAACTTTTCTGCTAAATTGTGCGTCTAACTGTTTTCAGACATGTTTGAGAGGGTACCACTCCACACGGGGGACACTTCCTATGAAAACTGTACGGTTTCGGCGGGTAGGGCCGCTCATCGCATTGGTGACATTCGCCGCAGTTGCTTGCGGCCAGGATCTCGCGTCCTTCGAGAAGCGGGTTTCGATCAAGGTCCTGCCCAACGGCCTGACGGTGCTCGTTTGCGAGCGGCCGGAAGCGCCGGTCTTCGCCTTCTTCACCCACGTCAATGTGGGCGCGGATCGCGAGGTCGAAGGTATCACCGGACTAGCGCACATGTTTGAGCACATGGCTTTCAAAGGCACGGACAAGATCGGGACCACCGATTACGCCACGGAGAAGGTGGCCCTCGCCAAGGTGGAGGAGTCTTACGCCGCCTACGATCGCGAACGGCGCCAGGAGGTCGGGCGCGATGACAAGAAAGTCGCCG
>JACQNR010000005.1 GCA_016202975.1 Acidobacteriota bacterium | reverse complement strand
GCGCGAGTCGAGGAGACTCGCCAGCACTGGCCATTCCTCCGTGACCGGCGCATCGACGCCTACAAAGGGCTCGACCAGAGATTTCTTGATTAGGCTATTTGATGATTTGGCGATTGAGTGATTTAGCGATTTATGAGAAACAAATACTAGATATGGAACTGCGCCGCCAGACTCTGCGATGCTCAAGGCATGGGACAAGAAAGCATTCACCAAATCGCTAAATCACGAAATCGCTTAATTGCGCCGCACGGCGGTGCGGCGCGCGGTTTCCGCCATCCTGCCGAATGGGAACCGCACGAAGCGACCTGGATCGGCTGGCCCGCCAATCGCACCGACTGGCCGGGCAAGTTCGCGCCCATCCCCTGGGTTTACGGGGAAATCGTCCGCAAGATCGCGCCTGGCGAGATTGTCCGCATCCTGGTCAATTCCCGCAAGCACGAAGCCTCCGCGCGGCGCGTCCTCAAGCGGGCGGGCGCTGACGCTTCGCGCACAGAATTCTTTCGCTTTCCCACGAACCGGGGCTGGACGCGCGATTCAGGTCCCATCTTCGTCAAGCGCCACGGTCCCCCATCGGAGGTGGCCATTGCGCACTTCGGATTCAATGCCTGGGCGAAATATCCGGATTGGAAGAAAGACGCGCGAGTTCCCGAACGCGCCGCTCGCGCCCTCGGCGTGCCATTGCTCGATGCGCTGACGAACGGCCGGGTATTCGTTTTTGAAGGCGGAAGCATCGATGTCAACGGAAGCGGTTCTGTCCTGACCACTGAGGAGTGCCTGCTTGACCCGGTGACGCAGACGCGCAATCCTGGGTTGTCCAGACAGGAAATTGAGGGCGCCCTGCGAGACTACCTCGATGCCCGGAACGTCCTATGGCTTGGGCGCGGCATCGCAGGCGACGATACGCATGGGCACATCGACGACCTTTGCCGATTCGTCAATTGCCGCACGGTTGTTCTTTGCCAGGAGCCGAATTCCAGCGACCCAAACTATGCGCCCCTGCAAGAGAATCGCGAGAGGCTGCAGACTATGCGTCTCGAAGACGGATCGAAAATTGAAGTCGTCCCGTTGCCCATGCCCTCTCCTGTTTTCCTGGACGGGCAGCGCCTACCGGCAAGCTACGCGAACTTCTACATTGCGAACGCTGCGGTGCTGGTGCCCACTTTCAACGATTCGAACGACCGGATAGCGCTCGGCACGTTGGCGGAATTGTTCCACGACCGGCCGGTGATCGGAATTCACGCAGTGGATTTGGTTTGGGGGCTCGGCACTCTGCACTGCCTCACGCGCGAGCAGCCGGCGCTCTAGATTCATCGGAAAGCGGCCGCGATACGGGGGGTATTGAAGCCGGCGCGGCGTGCTCAAGGACCTGTGAAGCTGCCCTTAACGTACCCGACTCCTTTTGCTTCTTGCCAGAATCAGGTGATTGACTATATTTTGGAAGTTTGGGGATTACCTCATGAATCGTGTGTTCGGATAACCCCGAAACCGTTTCTTGCCATCATAGGAACAGGCTGCTCGTCACGCAGCGGTCGCGCTCCGAATACCCCTGGAAGGTGATTGGGGACTTGATCACAGGTTTGGGTTTAATGGAAAGAATAATTCGCACGCCCCGAGTGTGGCCCGGTCTTCTCGTGTTAGCCCTCGCCGGCCTCGGGCTGAGCTGCGGCAGCAAGACGCCCGTTGGGCCTGAGTTGGCCAAGTCCGGCACCGTCTATACCTATATCGGCGATTCTCCCGCCTGCGACGTTCTTTCCTTTCGGATGAACATCAGCGGTCTTGCTTTCCGCCGGTCCAGTAATTCCTCGAGTTTTGCCACGGTTTTTCCGACGCAATCCATTTACTACTCACTTCATATGGATTACGCCGCCCTCCGGGATTACTTCACGATCATGTACTTGGCCGCGCTCCAAGAGGACACCTATGATGGGGCTCAACTGACCCTCACGTTGCCCAAGATTGCCATCTACGACTCTTCCGTAGATCCACCCATTCGGGTTCTCGATGGAGTACTCTCAACCACTACACCGTTGGTCCCTTTGCAGCCATCAATCACTGTTTCCTCCACGAAACTCAACGTCCTGCGGTTCGATTTTGACATGTCCAAGTCCCTCCAACTTGACGCCCAGGGTCAGGTGACCGCGGACATTATCCCGGTCGTGACGGCCACTCCCGTCAACGCGGCCGCGGACAATACCTATGGGACACTTGACGATTTGGTGGGATTCATTTCCCAGGTTTCCCCAACCCCCACTGGCACATTTATCGGAACATTCAAACTTCAACTCCATTCCGGGTCGGGGCAGGGCGTTCCAATTTCCATTAAACCCGACACCAGCCTTTCTGGTGTACCGGATCTGAAGTCACTGGAGACTGGCCGGGTTGTGGAGGTCATGGCCAAAGTCGACAGCGTAGGAAACATAGTTGCCGAAAACGTAGAAGTGGAAGACCGTGCGGTGGCCGAGGAAAATAGGATTGCGTTCTTCGGTACCGTCCTGCCTACCCCCGTCCTGGACGCCAGCGGAAACGTGACGCAGTTCAAGTTGTACGTCCGTGCCATGGAGCCGGATAAGAGCTTGGATGTTCCACTTGACTCCATCGTGATTGTGAACATTTCACCCGCAACGGGATTTCAAGTTTCGCCCCGACCGGAAAACCTGACCCCCCTGCAATTTGGCGCCACGTCCATCACTGTCGGGCAGGAACTGCTCGTGCACGGACAATACACTCTGACGACGGGCCAGCCGACGGTAATCGACGCGAACTCTATCTACTTGAGACGTCAGACCGTGCAGGGTGGATTATCCTCTTTCATCCAAGTCGGGTCGGATGGGAAATCCGGTGCGTTTTGGCTTTCGGGCTGCTCTACTCTCCTGCAAAGCACGCCTATCATGGTGATGACCACTGCCGTTGACACTGCCTTCGTAAATGTTTTCGGGCTTGCGGGGATATCACCCCAAGCCACGCTGTTCGTTCGCGGGTTCCCGTTTTTTGTGAAAGATGCGACGGTCATCCGTGGCACTCCAGTTCCTGCCGGCACCTTGGTACTTTTTGCCACGCAGGTTCGCCAAGCGATCTAGCCCAGGCCCAATGATGTGGGGATAGAATCGAAAAGATACCTCAGAGTGTGGGTAGCTTTGTGGATCGAACCTTTTTCGATTTATCTCCTGGAAGCCGTGTGAATGCGAGGTCTTTGCGCTTCTTCTGTTTGGTCACGTAGATAATCTGCCCGGTATGAAACGCGAAGTGCTCGGTCACGTGCAAAAGCGCCGTGAGCCCTGACACCTGGAATCCCTGAATCGCGTGCTGCCGCATGAGCCGTTCTGGGGTTAGGTTGCGGACGATCCTGCACGCCTCACGGACGGTGGAATTCAACTGTGCGATCAATCGGCGCCGCGAGATCGGGCCGCTTTCTGAGAACTCCTTGTCACGTTCACGGTTGAACGGTCTGCTGCCCAGACCCGCAATGATCCATTGACGGACATTCCCATTCAGATGAAGAACGAGGTTACCGACGCTGTTGGAGACCGCGTTCGGCCGCCACCAGATTTCTGTTTCCGAGAGCATCTTGAAACACCGCTGAATGCGGGGAAGATGATGCTTTTCAAGAGAATGGCGAGCATTCGCCAGGACCTGTTCCGTCATATCAGCTCCTGATTTTTTCATCGCTCTGCTGTCCTCCGGGCGCCCCGAATTTTTTGGGCCATGCGCTCATTCCATTCGCGGTCTTCCCAGAATGTCAGCCAGAGGTAGAAAGTGGCATAGCTTCGCCATCCCGACCAGGCACGCGCGATCTGGCTGACTCGTGTGGATGACGGTTGTTTTCGCAACCCATAGAACCGCATGATGGCTTTCTGAAGTCCGACATCCGCGGCAGGCAGTGAATCGAGGTGCCCAAGGGCCCGCATGCCCACATACTGGGCTGTCCACGGGCCGACTCCTTTGAAGGAAAGCAGCTTGGTATTGGCCGCGGCCGGGTCGAGCCGCCCCAACCCTTCGAGATCCAGTGTCCCGTCCAGGACCGCCTGGGCGAGGCTGATGATGTACCGCGCTTTGGGGCCTGAGATCTGTAACCGCAGAAGCTCCCGCGGTGTCGTGATGGCCAGGGCCGCGGGCTCGGGAAAACAGTAATAACGCCGTCCGGCGTGTTCCAGGAAATTTCCATAGGCCTCGATCAAAGCCTTCTTGACCTGGTGGGCAAACGACAAATTGATTTGCTGCTCAAGGATCGCTGAAACCAGCGTTTCGAAAATGTCCGCGGAGAGTGGGACCCTCATGCCGTAAAAATGCTCGACCAGGCTCGCCATGGCGGGGTCACGCCGCGCGAGGTTGTAGAACAGCGAGACGTCAAGCCCGGCGGAAAATTGGCGTTCGGCAAGACCCGCGATTTCCTGCAGGGTTCGATCGTCGGCCGCCCCTTCAACGATGCGAATCCTGAGGTAGGACCGTCCGTGCTGCTGAATCTCGGCAATGCCATAGAGGACTGGCACGCCCCCGACTTCGGCCACGCGGCGGTATTCACCCTCTTCAAAATGGTCCAGCAAGGGATCAAACTTGCGCCCGTTACGGAGTTGCGGCGGGCTTAGAATAAACCGTAAGGTCTTCGCCAAGTCAAATGGCTGGCGGACGGCGAGCAAGATTTCCGATTGGCGGCTTGTGGACTGTTGCGACATACCGATGATGGGTAACTCTGTCGGAATTGGGTTTTCCCCTTGGCATTGTGCATGGGAATTTCATTCCGGGCAAGATGGCATGAACTGGAACGCATTGGGGATTTCGAAGCTGTGCTGGGTGGCGGTTTTTAGCCGTTGCCAGAGGGAGTGCTTCCCGGTAACTTAGATTGGAGGAGTAACCGGAGCCGGCATGGGTGATACGCGCGAGACGGCGGTCGTCAAGGACGACGTCGCCCTGGTGGCGGAGGCGAAGGCCGGAAGCTACGAAGCTTTCGAAGAGCTCGTCAACCGCTACGAAAACAAGATTTACCGCCTGGGGGTGAATATCACGGGAAGCCCCGAAGATGCCGAAGACGTGTTGCAGGAAGCGTTCCTCAAAGCTTTCCAGCATCTGGCCGAATTTCGCGCCGATTCGCGCTTTTACACCTGGCTGGTACGGATTGCCGTCAATGAAAGCTTGATGAAACTGCGCAAGAAGCGCAGCGACCGGTCCGTCCCGCTGGAAGATGAGATTGGTGAAGACGGCGAACCCATTCCCCGCGAGCTGGCGGATTGGAAGCCCAACCCCGAGCAAATCTATGCCCAGGCGGAAATCGAAAATGTTCTGCGCGACGCAGCGCAGAAACTCCCGGCGACCTACCGGACGGTTTTTCTCCTTCGAGACGTGGAAGACCTGTCGACGGCGGAAACCGCCTCCGTGCTGAGCTTGACCGAAGGCACCGTGAAGGCTCGGCTGTTTCGAGCCCGTCTGATGTTGAGGGAAGAACTCAGCAAAGTTTTCAAACGAGGTTGACCCTTGAGCGATTGCAGGGATTGCCTACACGAAATCTCGGACTACCTGGATGGGCAGCTCGATCCGGAACTTAAGAGGGTGTTGGAGGAGCATCTGGTTTCTTGCCACCGTTGCAAGGTTGTGCTGGATTCCACGCGCAAGACCATTGAACTGTACTGCGACGGTAAGCTCTTCCAGCTTCCCGGTGGTGTTCGTGAGCGGCTGCACACCGCCCTGCGGCAAAAGTTGCAGGATCGTCAACGGTGATGGGCGCAAAGATTCCCTTCGGCGAGCCTTGACAGTCTTAGCACCCGCTCCTAGAATCGATAGTTTAGTAACTCCGAGCTTGAGCAGACAGGGAAGGGCATGGACAAAAAGAAAGTTGAGCAATACCGAAAGCGCCTGGAGTCGAAACAGCAAGAGCTCATGCGGCTCGTGTCGAAGTCGGAGCAGGACGGCCGGAGCGTCGACGAAGAAATCACGCAGGACATCGCCGACAAAGCGGCCAACTCGTACACCAAGGAATTCCTGTTCCATCAGAGTGACGACAACCGGCGCATCCTCCAGCTGGTCCAAGAAGCGCTGGGCCGAATCAAGAGCGGCGAATACGGCCTCTGCGTTGCCTGCCAGGAGGAAGTCCAACAGAAGAGACTGGAAGCCGTTCCCTGGGCGCGCCATTGCATTGAGTGTCAGGAAAAACAGGAACAAGGCCTGCTCTGATCCGGGCAGGCTCGGTGGAAAGAGAGGTTCGTCTTCCCGAGCTTCCTCACGACGTCTCACGCGGCCACGCTTATTCGTCATGCTGCGGGAAGTCTGCTTTCGGTAGCATTTCCATCCTCATGTTCCCTCTGCCGGCAAGAACTCACTGAACTCACTTTGACGGGCGTTTGCAGCACCTGCTGGACGGGGCTTGAGCCCTGGCGGGGCCCGGTGTGCCATTGCTGCGGGCTTCCCTTCGCAAGTGCACGGTCGCTAGACGCGCTGGTGGCGCTCTGCCCGGACTGCCGCGCCGGGGAAATGGCTTTTGACCGAGCGCGAAGCTTCGGCCTTTATCGGGATACGCTTCGCGCCGCCATCCTGCTTCTCAAGTTTCAGCGTCGCGAGAGGTGGGGGACGAAGCTCGGGTCTCTGCTCGTCCCCGTGTGTGAAAGCCTCCTGGGACCGCAAGAGGCGGGTGCCGCACTCGTTGTCCCGGTTCCGCTTCATCCCGCCCGCGTGCGCGAGCGAGGTTATAACCAGGCGGACTTATTGTCGGTGGGGCTCATGCGGACGTTCCAGAAATCGCCAAGCCGAGCGGATTTGGAACTGCACCGCAAGATCCTGAAAAAGGTCCGAGCAACCCCGCCGCAAACCGGGCTGAGTCTGGCTGCGCGACATGAGAATGTCCGCGGAGTCTTTGCCGTGCGATCGCCGGAACTCGTTCGTAACCGGGTGATCCTCCTTGTGGATGATGTCATGACTACCGGCGCGACTCTTTCGGCGTGCGCGTCGGTCCTGAAGCGCGTCGGAGCCCGCGAGGTTCTGGGCGTGACGTTGGCCCGAGCCACGCCGCAATTCCCCGATTTGGGGTCCGATCACGATCTGGTCAACATTGACGAATTTGCGTCCCGGCGGCGATAATGAGCGGATGATGTGGACGACGGTCCCCATCGAGGTCAAAACCCATGTCGGAGGCTAACCCACGGCTCCTGCACAGTCCCGTACTGGTGCTGAATGCCACCTACGAGCCGATCAACGTTACCGCCGCCCGCCGCGCCATCGTTCTCGTGCTGAAAGGGGTTGCGACCACCGAGGAAGAGAACGGCGCGTTCATGCATTCCGCACGGCTCGCGATTCGCATCCCTTCGGTGATCAGACTGACGCATTTCCGCCGCATTCCCTATCAGACCCGCGCCTTGTCGCGCAAGAACATCCTGATGCGCGACCGCTACACCTGCCAGTTTTGTGGCAAGGTGTTTCCCGCTGGAGATCTAACCCTCGATCACGTTATTCCGCGCTCCCGCGGCGGCCATACGGATTGGGACAATCTGGTGGCCTGCTGCCACTCCTGCAACAATCTGAAAGGCGACAGACTGCCAGACGAATCGGGCCTGAAGCTCCTTCGCCCTCCGCGCCCCTTCACGCTGCACACCAGCCGTCAACTCATGCGCATGATGGGAAGCTCCGACGAGAGCTGGCGAAAATACCTTTTCTATTAGGGACCTATCCGCGCGATTCAACCCAAGGCTCCGGTCGGCTTGGCTCTTAATGCGAATCCGAGGAGAGATTCTTGCCCAGCGCGACCGAGTTGCGCTCGAATTCGGGCAGTAAATCCGGAAGCGGAGATTTCCCGAAGATTCCGCGCAACCATTTCTGGAAGGCGTCAAGGTAAATGTAATAAACCGGAGTGATGTAGAGCGTAATTATTTGCGAAAAGACCAACCCGCCGACAACGACCAGACCCAGCGGCCGCCGCGAACCCGACCCGGCGCCGAGCCCTACGGCGATGGGGAGCGTCCCCATCAAGGCGCAGAACGTGGTCATCATGATGGGACGGAAGCGCACCAGTGCCCCGTAGTAGATGGCTTCTTCAGGGCTTTTTCCCGAGTTCCGCTCCGCGTCGAGCGCAAAATCGATCATCATGATGGCGTTCTTCTTGACGATTCCGATCAACAGGATTAAGCCCACGAATCCGTAAAGGTCGAGGTCGTGCTTGAACACGTAAAGTGTGAGCAAGCCCCCGAAGGCAGCCGAGGGAAGGCCCGAAAGAATCGTGATGGGATGAATGAAGCTTTCGTAAAGCACGCCCAGCACGAGGTAGATTACCAACACGGTTGCAAGTAGAAGAATCCCCAGGCCCACGAGCGATGCCTGGTATTCCTGCGCCGTGCCCTGGAAGTTTGCGCTGATTTCCGCGGGGAGCTCCCGTCGGCCCAGTTCGTCCACACGCGCGACCACATCCCCAAGAGCAACGCCTGGGGCCAAGTTGAAGGAAAGCGTCACCGCCGGCAACTGGCCCTGGTGATTCACCGAGAGTGGACCGAGGCCCTGCGTGATCTTCGTAACGGTGCTAAGCGGAACCAAGTCTCCCGTGTTGGCACGAACATAGAGCATGGAAAGCGCGTTCGGGTCGCGCTGGTATTCGGGCAGCAGTTCTGCGATGACCCAGTACTGATCGTTCGGCGCGTTGATGGTGGAAACCAGCCGCGAGCTGTACGCCGTAGCCAGAGCGTTTTCGATCTGGTAAGCCGACACGCCCATCGCCGTCGCCTTATCCCGGTCGATTTCAATATTCACCTGAGGATTGCTGATCTGGAGATCTGTGTTGAGATCCTGGATCCCCGGAACATCCCGCAGCTTGGCCTCGAATTCCGTGGCCCTGGCATAGAGCTCGTCCGTGTCCGCGCCCGAAAGCGTGTATTGAAAAAGCCCTTTTGTGAGTAACCCACCGATGCGGATGGGAGGCGGATTCTGCATGAAGGCCATGATTCCCGGCACGCTCAGAAGCTTGGGACGAAGCTCGGCAATGGCCTCGTCAGTGGTTTTGTATCTGAGATTTGGGTCGAGCTTCCCCGGTGAAAGGCCCAACAGTCTGCGTACTCTAAAGACAAAATCGTCCACCGGACCCGGCCGCGGCTTCAAGCGAACGAATAAGATCCCCGCATTCCCTCCTCCACTAGGACCCGACCCTTCTGTCGAGATACCGGCGAAGGACATGACGTTTTTCGCGTCGGGGTAGGCTCGAACAATATTGGTAATCTCCCGCTGATGCTCCCTCATGGATTCGAAGGAGATCCCTTGCTGCGCCTGCGTGATCCCGAAAATACCCCCACTGTCCACGCTGGGAAGGAACCCTTTGGAGATGGCAATAAAAAGGTAAGTGCTCACTGCTACCAGAACAAAGGACGCGACGAGTGTAACAAACCGGTGCCGGATGGCGCGTCGCAGGGTCCATTCGTACACCCGCAGCATGGTGTCGAAGCCGCGTTCGAAAAAGTTGTAGAGGCGGCCGTGCTTTTGCGCGTGGGGAGGACGGATGAATCGGCTGCACAGCATGGGTGTCAGTGTGAGCGAGACCACGCCCGAAACTATAATGGCCGACATGATGGTGACTGCGAATTCGTGCAGAAGGCGTCCCAGGATGCCGCCCATGAACATCACGGGGATGAAAACGGCGGCGAGAGAGAGCGTCATGGAGAGAATCGTGAAACTGATTTCCCGCGAGCCGTTGAGCGCCGCCTCGAAGACACCTTCCCCCCTTTCCATGTGGCGGACGATGTTCTCGAGCATCACGATGGCGTCGTCTACGACGAAACCGACCGCGAGAACCAGGGCCATCAGAGACAAATCGTCGATGGTGTAGTCGAGCAGATACATCACTGCAAACGTGCCAATACATGACATGGGAAGAGCCAAGCTGGGGATAATAGTCGCCGAAAAATTGCGCAGAAAGAGAAAAATGACGAGGACGACAAGGCAGAGCGTGAAGTAGAGCGTGAACTTAACGTCCTTGACCGAATCCCGGATGAACACCGAGCGGTCATACATCGTCTCGAGATGAATGGAGGCTGGAATCTGGCTTCGGAAGGTAGGAAGAAGCCGGCGGATATTATCGACGACCTCGATAGTGTTGGTTCCGGGCTGGCGCTGGACGGCAAGGACCATGCTTCTCTGGCCGTTGTACCAGTTGACAACTTTATTGTTCTGAACGCTGTCGATCACGCGGCCGAGCGCATCGAGACGAACCGGTGACCCGTTCCGGTAGGTCACGATCAAAGGCCGGTATTCTGCCGCTTTGGTTAGCTGCCCTGTGGCTTCGATGGTGAAGGCCTTGTGGGTCCCGTAGAGCGTCCCGGTCGGGAGATCGACGTTCCCCCGCTGGATGGCTTCGACAACCTCGTCGATCCCGATTTGGCGCGACGCCAGCGCCTTCGGGTCGAGTTGCACGCGCACCGCGTACTTCTGCATCCCGTAGACCGCAACTTGCGCCACGCCGCTGATCGTGGAGATGCGCTGCGCCATCAGCGTGTCAGCATATTCGTTCACGGTTGAGAGCGGCAAATCTTCTGATGAGTAAACCGCCATATAAAGAATAGGTTGGTCGGCCGGATTGACTTTTTGGTAAGAAGGCGGAGTCGGCATATCCGGGGGCAAACGTCCCTGGGCCTTGGCGATCATTGCCTGAACGTCCAGTGCGGCGTCGTCGATGTTCCGGTTCAGGGTGAACTGCATGACGATCCGTGTGCTCCCCTGAAGGTTTGACGAGGTCATCGAGTCCAGCCCGGCAATGGTCGAGAACTGACGCTCGAGCGGCGTCGCCACCGCGGCCGCCATGGTTTCAGGACTCGCTCCTGGGAGGCTCGCCACGACCTGGATGGTGGGGTAGTCCACGGTGGGCAGGTCGCTCACCGGAAG
>JACQNR010000076.1 GCA_016202975.1 Acidobacteriota bacterium | reverse complement strand
GTGTAAGGGCGGGTAGGGGCAGGTCTTAGACCTGCCCCTACGAAAATGACACGGTGTAGGGGCGGGTAAGGGGCGGGTCTGAGACCCGCCCCTACTGCGGGCTACGTCACCTCGCGATAGCGCCTGGGCATCTTCTTTACCTGGGCGAGCACCGAGGGGTTTGCTGCGCGCCCCCGCCTCGTTAGCTTATGACGTAAGGGCGGGTCTGAGACCCGCCCCTACTGCGGGCTATGTCACCTCCCGATAGCGCCTGGGCATTTTCTTCACGTGCGCAAGCACCGACTCGTCGAAGGGCTTGACGCGCGGGCCCGCCTCGTTGGTGGGATGGAGTTCATAACCGATCAGCTTCCACACGTGGGGCTCGGTGTAATACGCCTCATCGGTGAAGTCGCGTAGCGTGACGAATGCTTCTGGGGACTGCTTCTCGAAGGCCCGAAGTGTTTCGACGCGCTGCGCTCTGGTGAGTGACGAAAACGCTTTGGCCTTGATCTTTTTCGACAGCGCCTCGAGCCCGGCCAGGCTTTCGGAGATGGATTTGCGAATCGCAGCATCCGCGTGAGTGACACGGCTTACGTACTCGACCCCGCCCACGGCACTGGCGGAAGGCATATCGTCTATGGCGGGAACGATTTCATCCATTGCCGCGCGGAGAGTGGCGCGCTGAGCCACGCTTAGACTCACCGCAGGCGCCTTCGACTTTTGCTCCGTCGCATGCGCCACCCTGCCGCCGAGAGCCGCTCCCGCGCCGACAGCGAGTGAACTCCCCAGACTGGTTTGCAGAAACTTACGCCGCGTCCAATTCCTTCTCATGACCGTTGCCTCCTCTCTGCGATGAAGCGCCCCTCTGCCCGGGAAAGTGGCGCGATTCTACCGGGAACCGGTGATGGAAACAATGGCATATGTTGGCCCGTGAACTGGGGGCAACGAGGAGTCGTGATTCAAGCTGCTGCAGGCGTAGGGGCACGGCGCGCCATGCCCCTACAAATTTGTGTGTTCACCCCTAATGGAATGCCATTGACACTCGCCCAAGCCGAGGCGAAACTAGCCGCAGCAGTTCAAGCGAGGCACCATGCTGGTTGAACAAAAAGTAACTCGGCGGCCGCTCGAGCAGGAGTTGATTTCTCGCGGCGTGCGCATGACGGCGCAGCGGCGGCTGCTGGTCGAGATCATTCAGAGCGCCGAGGGCCACCTCGACGCGCTCGACCTGTGGGAGCGAGCGCGCAAGCACGATTCGACGCTCAACAAGGTGACCGTCTACCGGACGCTGAACATGCTGAAAAAGCATGGCCTGGTGGACGAACTCGATCTGCTCCACATGCGCAGCGGGCGGCACTTCTACGAAGCCCGCACCATGCGCGATCACATTCACCTCGCCTGCCTGCGTTGCGGGCGCATCCAGGAATTCGAGAGCTCGCTGTTTGAGAAATTGAAGGGTCAGATCGAGCGCGAGCGGCGGTTTCGAATTCAGGTGGTGCGAGTCGAGGCGGGCGGCCTGTGTGACAAGTGCCAGGAGTAAATTGATAATTGAAAATTGACAATTGAAAATTGAGAGGCGGAATCCCGTGGTTCACAATTATCAATCTTCAATTATCAATTTTTAATTCACGCATACTTCCCTCCGCTGTAGACTGCCGGAATGTGGTCGGCTTCGAGGTTCTGATGGCGGAGGCGGCCGCTCAGGATCTTGAAAATCGAAAAGGCAATCTGAGGCCGTTCCATGATGAGCTCGAAGAAGCTATCGCGGTCGATCTTGAGGACGGTGGTGGCTTCCTGGGCGCGCACGGAGGCGGAGCGGGGCAGGTTGTCGAGAATGGCCATCTCCCCGAAGCATTCTTTTTCCCCCAGGTGAGCGAGCGGGCGTTCGCGACCGTCCACGTGGCGGAAGACTTCAACTTTCCCTTGCAGGATGAGGTAAATGTGGTGGGGCTCCTGGTTTTCCTCGAAGATGATTTCCGACGGCGCGAAGGTGCTTTCGATGGCGATGTCGGCGAGCGCCGCGAGTTCTTCGCCTTCCAGCGCCGAAAAGAGCGGCGCGGATTTGAGGAATACGGCTTTCTCGATCGAGAGCAGCATATTTTCACCTTTCCGGGGAGTGGATAGAGCTTTCTCCAGCCCATCCGTGCCCCGCGCCAGGATGATTCGCGCGGCATTGCGCAGTCGCTCATTATTAGAGGACCGGGAGCAGGACTCGAGTTGCGCGCCCCAGGGCTCTCCGAAGGCTTTCCAACCTGCGGCGAGGGCGGTTTCGGACACCAGCGGCGCGCGGTCCGTCAGCAGCGTCCTGAGTGCCTTTTCCCGCTCGGGCTCCTCGTGATCGCTAAGATAGCGGGCGGTGCAGGCGCGCATCCAGGGCTTTGGATGTTGCACCAGCGATTCCACCATGGGTCCGTGGGGCTGCGCCCCTCCGCTCGCGGCGGGCGCCGGCTCGAGCAGGGCCAGCAGTTCGCGTCCGACTGCCTTGGGCGCGAGATTGTCCAGCGCCTCCAGGGCATCGGCGCGCTGGCGCGGGTTTGGCGATCGAAGTTCGTCGGCGATTTCCCTCATCACCTCACGACCGCACAAGACTCCCAGCATGCGGAAGACGCGCTCCTGAATATTGAGGCGGTCTTCCT
Source organism: Acidobacteriota bacterium (assembly GCA_016202975.1). GTDB lineage: Bacteria > Acidobacteriota > Terriglobia > UBA7540 > UBA7540 > JACQNR01. The sequence goes on along the minus strand of JACQNR010000076.1, from coordinate 3,380 downwards.
CGAGAGCCCCCGCCAGTAATTCCTCCGACGGGGCGGAGGGAGCCGGCACCAGCGCCCGCGTGCAATCCATGCTGTGGCGAAAGGCCGTGAGTTCGCCGTGCGCGTACTGAAACAGCGCTTCGCGGGCGTTGGGAGAAAGCGGCCCGTCGCGCGCCAGTCTCTCGAACGATTTCAGGACTTTCCAGCGCACACGCCATTCCGGGTCCTTCAAGAGTTTCAGGAGCGGCTCGATGACGCGCCCGTCCTTGAGGCGGCCCATCACATCGGCCAGCTCGCTACGGATTTCCGCGTGCTCGGTGCTGAGTGCAATGCCGATCAGTTCATCGACGCAGCTGGGGCCGCATTTCTTCACGATGGAGGCAAGGCTGCGGCGCGCGTGATGGCGCAATTCCGGCGGGCCGGCGAGCGCCTCGATGAGCTGAGGTATCACGCGCGGCGTGCCCACGCATCCTAGGCCCTGGGCAGCGTCGCAACGGATACGCAGGACCGGGTCCTTGAGCAGCTCCGACAAGATGTTCATCGATTCGTCGAAAGGCAGTCGCCCCAGCGCATAGGTTGCCGCGGAACGCGCTACCTCGTCACCGTGCGCGAGCTCCTGGAGCAGGGGAATGGCTCCTGGAAATGACTGGCTGCCTTCGGACGTGGCCAGGGCGAGCGCGGAGTTGATGCGCACCCGCGTCGAGGCGTCCTTAAGGAGCGGGCGAAGCATTTCGACAATGGAAACGTCTTTGGACGTCGCCAGCGCCTCGATGGTGTTGGCGCGCACTCGTGCGTCGCTGTCGGCGAGCAGGGGAGTGAGGCGCGACTCAAAGCCGGCGATCCCGCGCCGTCCAAGGGCACTGACGGCGGTGGCGCGCACGCGAGCGTCCGTATGACTGAGCAGTTCCAGCAAGGTATCCTTCGCCTGCTCGATTTCGAGTGTTTCGAGGAGCTGAAGCGCAGGAACCAGCCGCTCGGGTGAGGTATTGCGCAAGCTTTGGGCGAACATCGCAACGCTCGAGGGGTCCTTCAATCTGGCCAGGGCAGTAGCCGCCGCGAGCCGTACGGCGGGATTGTCCGCTTCCAGGTTCTGCAGCAAGGCGCGGATGTACCCTTTGTTGGACGTCAAGGCAATGCCAAACCAGACCAGGCTCAAGAGCGCCGCTCCCCACGAGAGCTGTTGCACCACGCTGACTTCGCGCCCGGAAATCACCTGGAGCGGGTGAAGATAGCTGTTCCCTAGCAGGATCAGTCCGCCTGCCGCGGCGAGTGACAGCGGCCGGATGTAGCCTTCGATCAATCCCCGCACGCGCGCCCGGCGGGCCGGGGAAATGGGGTTATAGAGCAACTGGTAGGAGGAATCGGAGAAGGTGTAGAGCATCGACGCATCGCCCAGTTTCGTCGTGAGCACGGACGCGTAGCCGTATTGCACGCTCATCCAGGCCGTCCCCGCAATCAGAAATCCGGGGTGGAAGTTGATCGTCTTGCCCACGCCCAGCCTGCTGATGATGGGGCGGGTCAGAAACAACTGGATGGCCAGGCAAAGGAATCCCTGAACACCGACGAAAACCCCAAAAAAGCTCGCGAGATCGTTGGGGTCGGGGTACTTGGCCCGCATCGTCTTGCTGAAGCAGAAGTCGACCACCGCGTACACCGTCCACATCAGCAGGATGTACCCCGCCATCGACCGCAGCAGCGGCTCCTTGCCGACCTCCCGGAAGCCGTCGCGAATCTTCTGCCATTCGGAGGGTCTGATCTGTTTGGGAAGCGAAGCGGCGTCATGCAGGCCGGTCTCCTTGACGGTGCGATAGCGAAGGTACACGTACCCGGCGAGCAGGGTGGCCGTCAGGAGCATCCCCGCCCAGACCATCAGCAGGTTTTCGGTCCCCAGCAACTTGACCAGCCGCTTGGCGAAGAGTCCCACGGTGATCATCCCAAGCAGCGCGCCGATGGCGAGGAAAGGAAAGATTCGCTTCGCCTGCCGGGTATCGAATAGGTCACCGACAAACGTCCAGAACTGCATGAGGGTGAAATACCAGATCACCTGGGCCAAGATGTAAAGGACTGGGAAAAACCAGTGCGGATGTCCGAGAAGCACCACGCGGCTCGCCACCAGAATTCCGACAAAGAGGAGGGAGGTTGCGCCCAGGAATCTTCCGCGTTCGATACGGTCCACAAGGGTTGTGTAGGCAAGCGAGCAGAGGATCAGCGAAACCGCATTGGCAAAGTACATGTAGGGGAGGTATTGAACGCCGAAATAAACCAGGAAGAGGGCATCGCGGGAGGTGCGGCCGAACATGACTCCGGCCACCACCAGGAAGTTGACAATCAAGGAAAGGAAGACGACGCGCCCTTCACCGGGATATATGGGAGCGACTCGCATCAACCATGGCTTCAATCGCGAGACAGCGTTGCTCAATCGCCCTGAACCTCCCTACGTCGCGGTGCACGTCGCTACGGAATTCGAGGCCCCATTCGGCCGCGGATGGATCCGGAAGACGATTCCACCAGAAAACCTGGAGTTCTATTCCTCCCGAATCGCAGCCTTTACCATCGCCTGAATTTCCGGCGGAATGCTGGCGACGGGGATGCCATGGTCTTTCTCCGCGTGTTCCGCCGCCAGCTTCAACAGTTCCTCCTCCGTCGCCGCCCGGATTTCCTTCGGGCAGTTCATGCCGAGGTCGCTGCAGCGCAAGATTTTTGCCATGGTCATTCTCCTCGTGCGGGGATGATAAACGCGCATTCTACCATTGTGCCGCGGGAAAAAGGAATTTCACGGAGGGCTTGGTGGAATTCCAGTCCCTCCTTCTGTAGCGGCGATGTCTGACCGCCGTTACAGCCGGGGAACTCCCCTCCTTGCTAAGGAGGGGGTTAGGGGGTGGTCGAGTAGGGGCACGCCATGGCGTGCCCCTACGGACTGGTCACTCGCCGCCAGTTGGTGTAATCTACCGCGCAATTATGGCCCGTGAGAAAACCGCCAAAACGGCACTCAAACCCTCGGCGCTGGTGGATACGCGCGTCATCTACTGCGGCGACAATTTTGAGCAGTTAAAGAAATTTCCGGAAGGCTGCGTAGATTTGATCTACATCGACCCGCCATTCAATTCCAACCGCAACTACGAGGTCTTCTGGGGCGAGACGAAGGAGAAGCGCGCCTTCGAGGACCGCCACGCCTCGACGCAAGCCTATATCGAGTTCATGCGCCCGCGCTGCGTCGAGCTGGCGCGCGTGCTCAAGAAAACCGGCAGCTTTTATTATCACTGCGACTGGCACGCCAGCCACTACGTCAAGGTCATGCTCGACCAGATTTTTGGTGAGAACAACTTCCGAAGGCGAGAGAGGCGCCCGGGAGGAAGAATTGCACCCCGAGGGATCGAAAGGAGGCAACTGGGTGTATAAGG
>JACQNR010000075.1 GCA_016202975.1 Acidobacteriota bacterium | reverse complement strand
GACCTCACACTTTCTTGACGCTTTTTTTCGCTGGCCCTTATAATGCTCGTTCTCGCTTGCATCGAGTATTGATCTGATCCCAGCCGCCAGCCGGAGCCACCGTGTCGATGGACGAAACCGATAGTCTGTTTCAGCAACGACGAAAGAAGCTCGAAGATATCGCCGCGCTGGGATACGATGCGTACCCGCGGAAGTTCGACTTCACACACACCATCCCCCAGATTCTTGCGGATTTTGGCCACCGCTCCGCCGAGGAACTGGAAGCTCACCGAATCGCGGTGCGCATCGCCGGACGCATGATGACCGTGCGGCCGCACGGCAAGGCGGGCTTTGCGCACCTGGCGGGCGGCGGCGCGAAGCTGCAGGTTTACATCCGTCTCGACGCCGTCGGCGAGCGCGACTTCGCGCTCTACAAGCTCCTTGACCTCGGCGACGTCATCGGAGTTGACGGCTATCTTTTCCGCACGCGGACCGGTGAGCTGACCGTCCACGCCGAGCACGTCCACTTTCTCGCCAAGGCGCTACTGCCACTGCCCGAAAAGTGGCACGGGCTTACCGATGTGGAGATTCGCTATCGCCAGCGCTATGTCGACTTGATGGTGAACCCGGAAGTGCGCGTGGTGTTTGAGCGCCGCAGCAAGATCGTTCGGGCTATCCGCCAGTTTCTCGATGCCGAAGGCTACTTGGAGGTTGAAACGCCCATGATGCAGCCGCTCGCTGGCGGAGCCATGGCGCGGCCATTTGTCACGCATCACAACACGCTCGACATCGACCTTTTCCTGCGCATTGCACCCGAGCTCTACCTGAAGCGCCTCACGGTGGGCGGGCTCGACCGTGTGTACGAAATCAACCGCAACTTCCGCAACGAGGGCATCTCGACGCAGCACAATCCCGAATTCACCATGCTGGAGTTTTACCAGGCCTACGCCGATTACCACGACATGATGGCCCTCACCGAGCGACTGCTTCAGCACGTGGCGTTGGAGGTGCTGGGGTCGCTGGAATTTGACTATGTGGACGAACGTATCTCGTTCGCGGAATTTCACCGCTACACCATGCGCGAAGCGCTGGTCAAGTTCTGGCCGCCGCTGGCAGGAACCGGGCCAAAGCTTGAAAACCTTGCTGAGCCGAGGGCGGTCTTCCATTGGGTGGATGAGTTCAATAAAGCTGTAGGATACGAAACTGCCAAACCAAATCCGCTTTTAGGTTATGACGTGGTGGCGCCCACAGAAGGCGGCGAGAAGCAAATCGAACTTCCGTCCGGCACTTCACCTGGGGAAGCGCTGCAAATCCTTTTCGAACGCGTTGCAGAGAGGCATTTGATTCAGCCCACCTTCATCTACGAGTTTCCGCTGGAGGTCTCGCCGCTTGCCAAGCAGAAGCCCGACGACCCGAACTATGTAGAGCGATTCGAGCTTTTTGTGGGCGGGATGGAAATCGCCAACGCCTTCAGCGAGCTCAACGACCCGAAAGAGCAGCGCAACCGCTTTCTGTACCAGCAACTGCTGCGCGACAAGGGTGACCTGACTGCGCACGCTATCGATGGGGATTACATTCGCGCTTTGAGCTACGGCCTCCCGCCCACGGGCGGTGAGGGCATCGGCATCGACCGCCTCACCATGCTCCTCACCGGCTCGCGCTCCATCCGCGACGTGATTCTGTTTCCTCTCCTGCGCCCCGAAAAACCCGCGCAGTAAGTGGCTTCCGATCCTGTCGCACGGCGGGCAGCGGGGAGATCAGGCGTCTTCCAGTTTGCTCGCGAGGAACTCGAAGATTGCGGCTGCGTCATCGAGTGCCGTTTGGCCGTAATGGAGATGTCGCCGCGCTGAGGGTTGCTGGAATTCCTTTCCCTTACTGAGGCGGTTCAAGCCTTCCCTGAGCGCGCGGGCTTCCCGGCCCAGGGCGCGGAGGCCTTGAATGGCTTCTTCCGGAGTGCCGATTGTTGCCTCTCCACCGGGCGTCTTCGGAGCTGGGCTTTGCTTGCCCGTTTCTTCGCCAGTCGCCTTGGTGGAACAGGGGCGTTGCGGCGGGCGGCGGGAGGAGACGCTTTCTTTGGGCGACATCACGAGTTGGAGTTCCATTCTGGTTCCGATCATTTCACCTCGCTCCGGGCGCGAATACCGTTTTGTAAGCCTGCCTCGTTGTGTTAGGTTCTCCAACGAGGTTTCGTGCAAGGACTTGGGGAGTCTCAGTTGTAACATATCTATCGACATATGTCAATCGAAACAGTAGCCAAAAAATCGAAAGTTTTGGCTCAGGCGATCCGCCAGCTCCGAGAGGCCCTGGAGGAAACCCAGGAAGGGATGGCCCGCCGCCTGGGTTGCACCTTGAGCGGCTACATCCAGTGGGAGAAGGGAAGAAGGGTCCCGGGGGGCGTCTGGGTTCTGAAGATGATGGCTCTGGCCCCGGACAGTTGGTCCAGGCGGCTGTTCCAGGAGCAAGTTCTCGCCGGGTCGCCTCAACCAGCGAGCCCTGCGCCGCGGACGCGGCCGGTCGCCCGGTCGGCCTCAACGACGCCCGATCAGCGTCGCCGCGCTAAGAGTGTGGCGCTGGAGGCGATTGAAATTCTCTTCGAGCTGGGCGAAGCCGGCTTCCGCCCCGCAGACCAGAAACTCAAGACCCTAGCCGATTCCCTGAATCGGATTGCCGGGGACTTCAGCCGCGCTTCCGGCCTCAAGACTTAGTCTCCTACAATTCCTAGCAGGGCCCCTCACCCGGCTCGCTTCGCTCGCCAAGAGGGAGGGCAGAAGAACCATGTTCGATTGCGGCCCTCTCCTGCGGGAGAGGGCGCCCGAGGCATGAGGGCGGGTGAGGGTCCCTCCAAGCTCGCCGGGTGATATCCACTTCCCAGCCGCACCTGCCAAACCCGGCCCGCCAAACCTTCTTCACCCACCGGCCATTAACTGCTAATGTAAACCCGCATGAAGTTCGAGTTCTTCGTTGCGTGGAGATACCTGAGCGCCAAGCGGAGGCAGGCGGCGGTTTCGGTCATCACGGCAATTTCGGTGATGGGCGTGATGGCGGGGGTGGCGGCGCTGGTCGTGGCGCTGGCCATCAACAACGGCTTCCGCAGCGAGATGGAGCAGCGCCTGCTCGGCGCGAGTGCCGACATCACCCTGCTGCGCGCGGCGAACGACGGCATCAAGGACTACGATGCGCTGGCTCAGCGGCTGGCGAAGCTGCCCGGTGTGGTCGCCACCTCGCCCGGCCTTTACGAGCAGGTGCTGATTTCCAGCCAATCGCGCGCGCAGGGGGTGGTGATCAAGGGAGTAGACGCGCGACGCGAGATTCGCGTCGGGAACCTCCTCACCAAGCTGCGCGAGGGCTCGCTCGGCGGGCTCGACCAGAAATTCCCCGACGCCGACCCGCTCATCGTGGGCGTGGAGCTCGCCAAATCGCTCGGACTCTTTGTCGGCGATACGGTGCTCGTCACGAGCCCGCAGGGATATTTGACGCCGCTCGAAGTGGTCCCCAAATTCCGACACTTCCGTGTGGTCGGGGTTTTCGATTCCGGCTTCTACGACTTTGACGCCACCTGGGCGTTTACGAATCTTGCTGCGGCTCAACGGCTATTTGATCTTGCCAACGTCGTCTCCGTCATCCAGTTCAAGATCGAGGACATTTACCAGGCCGAAGAAGCGGCCGCGGCGATCCGGCACGCCGCCGGGCCGGGATTTGAAACCTCCACCTGGATGGAACAGAACCGGTCGCTGTTCAACGCCCTGCGGCTCGAGCGCCTGGTGACCGTACTGACTATTGGTCTGATTGAAATCGTCGCCGCGCTCAACATTTTCATCACTCTGACGATGATGGTGATGGAGAAGCACCGCGACATCGCCGTCCTGATGTCGATGGGGGCGCGCCAGAGGCAGGTTCGGGCGGTCTTCACACTGCACGGGTTGCTGATTGGCGCGCTGGGAACGGCGCTGGGCCTCGCGCTCGGGTACGCACTGGCGTGGGTGGGCGACCAGTACCACTTGATTCCTCTCGACGCACAGGTTTACGGACTTGCATCGGTGCCCTTCCGCGCCCGCCCGTTCGACGGCGCGTGGATTGCTCTGGCGGCAATGACCATCAGCTTCATCGCGACGGTGTATCCGGCGCGCGCCGCGGCGCGGCTGGATCCAACCGAAATCCTCCGTTATGAATAGGAAGCCCGGCTGCCACGAGGGCAGCCGGGCAATGGAGGGATCGAGTGTCAGTTCTGGTGGTAATGGGGTCCGGACATGGAAGCCTCTCCGCCGGGCGATTCCTCTGAAAACACCCAGTACTCGTACAGGGTTCCTTTCCTTCCCCGGAAGCCCATGTCGTGCTGGGTCACCAGTGTGTAGTTGCTGAAAAGCCCGCAACATGTAAACAGGACATGACTAGTGGCGGGGATGTCGGTCGTCCACCGGATGGCAAACGCGCCACCCTTGTTGACCTTGACCGAATAGACATTCGAGATCACGGGCGCGGTCCCGGTTCCTCCCCCACCGCCGCCGCCCGAATCACAGCCATTGGTCTGCAAATAGTCATACGCCGCCTTGGCCTGCACCAGGCCGTAGCCGTAAGACGTGTCGCGCCCCGCGGCACCCAGATCCTGGGCAGTCGCGTCCATCGCCTGGCGGATATTGACGTTGGTGCAATTCGGGAAATGGCTCCAAACGAGCGCGGCCACGCCCGAGACGTGCGGAGTCGCCATGGAGGTGCCGTCCCACGGTTCGTATCCGCTCGCCGGCTTCTCCACCCAACTAACGACCGTGCCGGAAAGCCCGATTTTGTTGGCGACGACGAACTGCCCGTCGGCCTGGCTGAGGCTGATGGCAGGGATCGTGCTGCTGTTTCCGTTGCCCAGCGTTCCGATGAAGTTGCCCGGAACGTTGTTGTAGATCACCGCGGCCAGCCCGCCACTGATCTGGACGTTCTTGACCTTGTCGAAGAAGCTGATGCTTCCGCGCTCACACATTACAACCTTTCCGTTCCAGCCCGTGTTCGTAGCGGTACAAAGGCCGCCACTCGCCAAAATTCCCGTGACGCCGCTCGTGGAGCGCGCCGCGTTTTGAATCCAGTTCGCCTGATAGGTCTGACTGTCGACACTGAGCGTGTTGTGCTCGAGGTAGGGGACGGTGGAGAGCACACCGACGCCCGGGGCGGCCAGCTCCACTTGGTCGTTCTTCTGGGAAAAGCCCGCTACCACTTTGTTGCTGTCGATGGCGCCGACCGCGATCACCGAGTTGTACGACGCGGGATAGGAATACGCATTGGTCCCCGCGTTGCCCGCCGCTGCCACGGAGAGCACGCCCGCACTGTAGGCATCGTTAAATGCGAGCTCCTCGGTCAGGTTGGGGTAGGCACCACCCAGACTCATGCTCACCACATTGGCCCCCGCGGTTTGACATTTGCCGAGAGCATTGACCAGGGTGGAGGAGTACGTCCATGCGCCGCTATTGCCGAATACCCGAACGATGTGCATCTGCAAGTGGCCATTGGGAAGAATTCCCAGAACGCCCTTGTCGTTATTGAGCGCGACGATGGTGCCCGCGGTGTGCGTGCCGTGACCGAAGCCATCTTCAAACCAGTCGCCCGCGCCGCCCGGATCGCTGTCGCCGGTGACGCCGCTGGCAGTCAGGTCCTCGTGGTTCACATACAATCCCGAGTCGATCATGCATACCTTCATCCCACCCGCGTTGGCATCGCTAAGCAGGTCGGCTTGAACCATATTGATCCCGTACGGTGTGCTCTGGCTCAGGGGATAGCGCCGCGCGTCCGGTTCGATATACCTGACGTTGGGATTACGAGCCAGCCCGGCCAGCGCCGTCCGAGGCAGATAGGCGGCCAAGGCTGCGCGGTCAGGGAGCTGCAAAGCCACTCGCCCGCCGGCCCCGTGGATAGCTGCGGCTGCATCGGGTCCGAACTTCCGGAAAGCGATAATATATCGCTCGTCCGCTGAGGGCGTTGGGTCGAGGGCTCGCGCTTCCGGTTCCCCTCGTTGACTTGCCTCTTGAGCGAACAGCCCGATCGTTACAAGGCTCAGGGCGAGAGCTGTGAACAATGAAGATCTGGGTCCCATGGGAAAGTCCTCCCTTTGAATTGAAGATCGGGGAGCGAGGTGTGAACAGTGATCGGCTGTGCATTCGCAGATGTAGCTCTACTTGTGATTACTCCCCACACGAGTTCGAAATCTTGGCTCACACGCACCGAGCCAGACACACAATAATCTCCCTGGGCCGTCTTGCCTATACTCGGGGCAACAACGGCCCCTCCTGGCGAAAATTCCCCGGCGGAAAACGCGCGGACCTGCCCTCCATACAGCAAATTTATGACCAAACCGTGGTACGAGGGGTTTCCCGCCGAATACCGATAACCCGCTTATAACAATTAGGGTTCTGAACTTCCCCGCGAGCTATTGTAAATATCCTAAACATCAGGCTGTTGCCATAAAGAGAAACCCCTTGCACTTTAACGAATCTTCTCTGCATCTATTTCCTGCCCGGACAACCGAGCTAGTTTTGTGGCCCAACGCCCTGCGCAGGCAAGCCAGCGAAAGCGAACACGCAGGCCTGCCGGAGAGTCAACCCCGAAAACCACGCGACCCGGTATAATGGGTCGCGCGGACGAATCTCGAGTTTCGTGTTTGGATTCTGGCCGAAGCTATGATTGAACCTGACACAATTCTCAGGCTCGAAAGTTTGGCAAAGACTTACCGCACGGGTGGCGAGGAGGTTCGTGTTTTCGAGGGGTTGAGCTGCGAAATCCGGCGCGGGGAACTGGTGGCGCTGGTGGGCGAGTCTGGAGCAGGGAAATCGACGCTGTTGCACCTTATCGGCGCGCTGGACACTCCGACGAACGGTGAGGTATACTTCGATGGGCAGAAGTTGAGTGGGTTCAGCGAGCCGGATCGCGCCGCCTATCGCAATCAAAAGGTGGGCTACGTCTGGCAGCTGCACTACCTGCTGCCGGAGTTCAGCGCGCTCGAGAACGTGATGATGCCCCAGCTCGTAGGGGGCAGGGAGTTTTCGCAGGCCCGGGGCCGCGCCCGGGAGATCTTGGGGGAAGTCGGGCTGGCGAAATTGACCGAGCGAAGAGTGGGAGAGCTTTCCGGCGGCGAGCAACAGCGGGTGGCGCTGGCTCGTGCCCTGGCCAACGGGCCCGCCCTTCTGCTGGCCGACGAGCCTACAGGAAGCCTGGATCATCGCACCGCCTTGAGCATGATGGAATTGCTGGATAAACTGCACCGGGAGCACGGATTGACCTCGGTGCTGGCGACTCACAACCTTGAACTGGCCCGGCGCGCCCGTCGCACGCTGCGCCTAGTAGACGGCAATCTGGTAGACACGGTAGTTCCCGAGGTTCACTAATCGCCGCGATCCGGAGGCCGGTGCCCCACGGCGCGGGGATTCCAACATCGACCTGAGGAGCTATGTTCGAGAGATACACGGAAAAGGCCCGCCGCGTTATATTTTTCGCCCGCTACGAAGCCAGCCAGTTCGGGAGCCCGTACATCGAGACCGAGCATCTGCTGCTTGGCCTGCTGCGCGAGGATAAGGCGCTCACCAACCGCTTTCTGCGCTCCCACGCCTCCATCGAATCCATCCGCAAGCAGATCGAGGGTCGCACCACGATCCGCGAGAAGGGTTCGACCTCCGTCGATTTGCCCCTCTCGCAGGAATGCAAGCGCGTCCTCGCCTATGCCGCGGAGGAAGCCGAGAAGCTCCAGCACAAGCACATCGGCACGGAACATCTGCTGCTCGGCTTGCTGCGCGAAGACAAGAGCTTTGCGGCCGAGATCCTGCACGACCGCGGCCTGCGGCTCACCTCGATTCGTGAGGAACTCAGCCGCGCCCAGAGCGAGAAGACGGCCTCCAACCGGAACAAGGAGACGTCCCTGCTCGCCGAGTTCAGCCGCGACCTGACACAGGCGGCGGCGGAGAATCAGCTCGACCCGCTTATTGGGCGCGAGGCCGAATTGGAGCGCGTTGTGCAGATCCTCTGCCGGCGCACCAAGAACAACCCGGTCTTGATCGGCGAACCCGGAGTCGGCAAAACGGCGATTGCGGAGGGGTTGGCGCAACGCATTGCCGACGGCGACGTGCCGTCGTTCCTTTCCGACAAGCGCATCCTGGCGCTGGACCTCTCCCTGATCGTCGCCGGGACAAAATACCGCGGACAGTTTGAAGAGCGTTTGAAGACCATCATGAAAGAATTGATGGAGGCGCAGAACGCCATCATCTTCATCGACGAGCTTCATACGCTGGTCGGCGCCGGCTCGGCCGAAGGTTCGCTCGACGCGGCGAACATATTGAAGCCTGCCCTCTCGCGCGGCGAGATCCAGTGCATCGGGGCCACCACGCCCGGCGAGTACCGCAAATCGGTCGAAAAGGATCGCTCGCTGGAACGGCGCTTCCAGGCCGTGAAAGTTCCGCCCCCCACCGAACCCGAAGCCATCAAGATTCTGTTCGGCATCAAGGATCGGTACGAGAAATTTCATGCCGTGACCTACACCGACGAATCGCTGAATCAATCGGTGTACCTCTCCAACCGCTACATCGCGGACCGCTTCCTACCCGATAAGGCCGTCGACCTGATCGACGAAGCGGGGGCCCGCGTCAAGCTGCGACAGAGCACGCTTCCTGAAGAGATGATCGACGTGCAGAAGCGCATCAAGTTCGTGGTGCACCGCATGGAAAACGCCATTGCCCACCACGAATTTGAAAAGGCGCGCTTCTATTCCGACGAGGAACGCAAGGAGCGCGAAAACCTCCGCCTGCTGCGCGAGAAGTACAACATCGATGACACGGCCATGGGCGTGGTGAGCCGCGAGGACATCGAGGAAGTCGTGGGGCGCTGGACGGGCATCCCCGTGACCTCCATCAAAGAAGAGGAAATGTCCAAGCTCCTGCGCATCGAAGAGGAGCTGCACAAGCGCATCATCAGCCAGGACAAGGCCATCTCCGCCCTGGCACGGGCCATTCGCCGCTCGCGCGCGGGTTTGAAGGCGCCGGGGAGGCCGGTGGGATCGTTCCTGTTCCTGGGGCCGACTGGCGTCGGCAAGACCGAGATGGCGCGCTCCCTCGCCGCATTCCTGTTCGGCAGCGAGCGAGCTCTTGTTCGCTTTGACATGTCCGAATTCATGGAAAAACACTCGGTCTCGAAACTGATCGGTTCGCCTCCAGGCTACGTGGGGTACGAAGAAGGCGGTCAGCTCACCGAGCGCGTGCGACGCTCGCCTTACTCCGTCATCCTGCTCGACGAGATTGAAAAGGCGCATCCGGATGTTTTCAACATCCTGTTGCAGGTTTTTGAAGACGGGCAGCTGACCGACGGCCTGGGCAACACGGTCGATTTCAAGAATACGATCGTGATCATGACTTCCAACATCGGCGCGCGTTATCTGGAGAAACGCAGCCAGCTGGGCTTCCAGTCGGCAAGCGATGCGATGTCCGATAAGAAGGCGGAAGACCTGGTGCTCTCCGAAGTCAAGCGTTTGTTCAACCCGGAGTTTCTGAACCGGCTCGATGAAATTATCGTGTTCAACGCCCTGACGGATGGCGATCTGCTTCAGATTATTGAACTGTTGGTGGGAAACATTAACCAGACCTTGGCGCCCAAGAACATTTCCATCACGCTGTCGCCGGACGCCGGCAGGTGGATCCTGGACAAGACGTGCACCGACCGCTCCTACGGGGCACGGCCCCTGCGGAGGGCGCTGCAAAAATACGTCGAAGATCCCCTTTCGGAAGCGATGATCCAGGGTGAGATTCAAACCCCGGCCATCCTGGAAGTGATCGTGGAGAACGAGACGCTCTACTATCGTTCGGTCAACGACAAGCTGGTGGGCGCCACGCCGCTCTCCCAATAGCGCCGCGATGAAACGGAAAGCTTCTGCCCGCAGCAGAATGCAGGGGTGCGTATTCCCTGCCTGAGGCGAACGGTTAGGTGTGGTTCTTCTCGGGGATAAGTGGGCGGATGATGGGGCTGCGGTGAGTCCGGGACCGAACGGCCAACTCCAGCGGATATGCCTGCATCGAAGCTGGATATCCAAGTTTTCTGAGATCTGGGAGACCACTGTTCCGTGCAGTCTGGCAGAGGACGACAGGAATTGATCCAAAGGCATGCGATACCGGCCGGATTGGCGGCGCTGGTGGCGCTGCTTTCGGCTTCGTTGGCCTTCGGACAGCAGGCAACTCCCCCAGCGAAAGAAAAGAGCGGCCGGCAGACGCCCGCCCCCGCGACGGGAAAAGAGAAGGAAGAGAAGCCCGGAGCACTGCAACTTCAGCTTGAAACCCCGAAGTCTGTGGAGGAACCGCGGCAGCCGCAAGCCCGCCCACCCCAGGCTCCAAGCCAGACCCCCCAGGCGCAGGCTCCCGTTCAGCCCGCGGAGCCGGCACAGACACTCATTGAAGACATCATCTTCCGCGGTAATCGACGGATTCCCGCCGCGACTTTGCGCGCGCGCGTGTTTTCCCACAAGGGAAGCGTTTACGACGAGAATGCGCTGGAGCGCGACTTTATGGCGCTCTGGAACACGGGATTCCTCGATGATATCCGCTGCGAAGTGGTTGATGGGGAGAAAGGCGTGATCGTGACCTTCTACGTCCGCGAAAAGAAGCTGGTGCGCAGCATTGAGTATAAGGGCCTCAGCTCCGTGCAGCAGTCGGACGTTCTGGACGAGTTCAAGAAGAAGAAGGTCGGACTTTCGATCCAGTCCCAGTACGATCCGGTCGTCGTCAAGCGGGCGCAGGTCGTCCTCGAGGAAATGCTGGGCTTTCATGGACGACAATTTGCCCGCGTGCGCGCGCGGACGCGCAATATTCCTCCCAATTCCGTAGCCCTGACCTTCGTCGTATCCGAAGGGCCGAAAGTCAAGATAGGAAAGATCAAGTTTGAGGGGAACACGGTCTTTTCGGACGGGAAACTCGTTCGCGCCATGAAGTACTCCCGGCCGGCTGGCGCACCTCCCTGGTTTTACTGGTTTCATAAGACCTACAACAAGGACAAGATTCTGGCGGACCTGGAACTGAACATCCGGACGATGTACCAGGACAACGGCTATTTCTACGTCGTCCTCAAAGAGCCGCAGACGAAGATGTTTGACACCAAGCACCGCTGGCCTTTCTTCCTTTATGCCTGGGGGCGGGGGAAGAAGGTGGATATCACCATCCCGGTGGAGGAGGGCGAACGGTACCGGTTGGGGCGGTTTGTGATCCGGGGCAACAAACTCTTCAAACAGGCGCAGCTCGAGCCCGTGCTGCAGCTCAAGACGGGCGATGTGTTCAACCTCGGGAAAGTCCGCAAGAGCATCGAAAACTTCCAGAAACTTTACGGCGCGTACGGGTATATCAACTTTACCGCCGACCCGGACATCGAGCCCGACCCCAAGAAGAAGATCATTAACCTGGCGCTCGACTTCGAAGAAGAGAAGCAGTATTTCGTCCACCGCATCGAGTTCGAAGGCAACACTAAGACGCGCGACAAGGTCATCCGGCGCGAGTTGCTGGTGGACGAGGGCAACATCTTCAGTTCGGAACTCTGGGATTTGAGCGTGCTCCGCGTCAATCAACTGGGTTTCTTTGACACGATTAAGAAGGAAGACTACGAAATCCGGCAGAACAAGAAGGATTCCGCTGTCGACGTGGTCGTGAAAGTGAAGGAAAAGGGGCGCAACTCCGTCGGCTTTTCGGGCGGCGTAAGCGGGCTCGCCGGCAATTTCGTGGGCTTCAACTACGCCACCAACAACTTCCTCGGTCTGGGCGAGACGCTGAGCCTGCAATTCCAGTGGGGGACCTACCAAAAGCTTTATCAATTCGGCTTCACAGAACCCTATCTGTTTGACCGCGCCATCACCTCCGGATTCACGGTATTCAAGAGCGACTACCGGTATGACCAGTTGCGGCAGGCGGCATATTATTCCGGGCTTGCGCCCAACACTCTCCAATCGCTGTCGGGAGGCAGCTACTTTCAGAACTATTCGCAGAACTCTTCGGGATTCACGGTGTTCGCAAGCTATCCCTTGCGGAGGAGTTTCGCGCGCGTCGGCCTGACGTACAGCTACACGATCAGCAGCCTGACAGCGTTCAGCGATGTCTCCAACAACTTCTTCCAGGCGCTCAGTTTTCGAGGGATTGAAGGTCCCAACATTCTGTCGGGCATCACGCAAAGCACTATCATGCCCACCTACACGTACAACACGACCAATCACCCTTATGAGCCGACGCGTGGAAAGTACTTGTACGCTTCGCTGGGGTTTTCCGGCAGCGCCTTGGGGGGAAACGTGAACTCCATCCGGCCGGTGGTGGAGGGACGGTATTACCGGCCGGTTGCGAAGAAGAAAGCCGATCGTCCCCACGTGCTGGCCGTGCGGTTTTTGGGCTCCATGGTCACGGGATACGGAGGAAGAGTTCCGCCGCCTTTTTCGCGCTTCTACATCGGGGGGGAAGAGGACATCCGTGGTTACTACATCCGCAGCATCAGTCCGATTTCCTGGTACCCCACGGTCGCCCAGGTCTGCAACAAGGACGCTTTGGGGAATGACATCCCGGCGCTTGGGCCGGACGGCAAAAGCCTGAATACCTGTGGATCTTACACTCGCTACCCTATCAGTACGGTCATCTACCCGGGCGGCGACACAATGCTGGTGGGCAATGTCGAATACCGCATTCCCATCGCGGGTCCGGTGACGGTCGCGTACTTTGCGGATGTCGGCTCGAATTTCGTGTGGAGGAATAGCCAGCTCAAGGTCCAGAAGTCTGCTCTCGCGAGCTTTGCGGCGCAATATCCCGGATATCCGATCCCGGAGTATCTGACCCCGATTCCCGAAACCAATCGCCGGCTGCGCGCCTCCACCGGGATTGAAATCCAGGTGGTTATCCCCATGGTAAACATGCCGGTGCGTGTCTTCTACGGGTATAATATCCTGCGGGTAAACGACGTTCTGGATCCCCCTCAAATCTTCCCTGACCGTGCGTTGTTCCCCAACCAAGCCACCTATGACGCGGCGATCCGGCAGGGTTTCCGCCCTCTCCCCATCGCCGACCGCAAGTCCCGAGTGGGATTTACCGTGACGCGGACCTTCTGAAAGCACGGGATTGGGTGTAGAATATTGCGATTTGATTTGGACTTTCATGCTCTGAAGGAGAATGAATGAGACAACGAACTATCAGCGCCGCCTTGCTGGCCCTCTTGCTGGCCTGCCCGATCCTTTCGTGGGGCCAGGGCAAGGTGGGTGTGATCAATCTGCAAGAAGCGATCGCCCTGACGGGGGAAGGGAAGAAGGCGTTCAGCGATCTCCAAAAGAAGTTCCAGCCCCGCCAGCAGGACCTGCAGCGGCAGCAGCAGGAAATCCAGGCGCTTCAGGACCAGATCCAGAAGCAGCAGGCGACGCTGAGCGATGAAGAACGCTTCCGGCTGAGTCGCGAGCTGGAGGACAAGAGCAAGCTCTTCAAGCGCGCCAACGAAGACGCCACGGCTGACTTCAATGCCGAAAGCCAGGATACGCTGCGCCGCCTGGGCTCGAAGATGGTGAAATTGCTTGCGGATTACGCCCAGCAGAACGGGTTCACAATAATCTTTGAAGAGCAGCAGCTTCAGCCTTACTTCAGCAGCCCGGATTCGGTGCTGACGGAGGTGATTTCCAAGCGGTATGACGCGGCCTACCCATTGGAGGGCGCTGCTGCAGCGCCTGCGGCTCCTGCGCCCCCGGCTCCCAAGCCCGCGGCTCCGGCTGCCAAGCCGAAGTAAGCGACTTCCCATCATTCACCAGCCCCTACCCGCTCGGAAGTGGGGGCTAGTACGCTATGGAGCGGCGAGCTCCCGGAAAGCTGGCTACCGGCCTGCCGAATCGTGTTGCATTGGGTATAGGCCTGAAATAGCATAGGCGGTTCATGGAAGGTTGCGCGCGGGATGGATTTTGAAGGCGCCGCCCCGCATGGAATCCGGCTTCTCGGCCTTCTTTTCGTGAAAAGGCGTATCGCCTTATTCCGATGCCAAAACCCTATGGACGGGCCGTGGCGGAATCCGCGGTAGACATGGTTGAGCTCGTTCTCCCCAATGATGCGAACCCTCTCGGCAATATCCTTGGCGGGCGCGTCATGCACCTGATCGACATTGCGGGAGCCATCGCGGCGAAGCGCCATTCGCGGCGCGATGTGGTCACCGCGTCGGTGGATTATCTCGACTTCGTCCATCCCATCCGCGTCGGGCAGTTGATTCGCCTGAAGGCTTTCGTGACTCGAGTCTTCCGCACCTCGATGGAAGTGGAAGTGGGGGTCTTCCGAGAAGACTACAGAACGGGTGAACTGCGCCAGACCAGCGCAGCGTTCGTCACCTACGTGGCGCTGGATGACGAAGGGCGGCCGGTGCAGGCTCCGCCGCTTATCCTGAAAACCGCTGAAGAGCGCCGCCGGCACCGCGACGCCTTGAAGCGCCGCCGCAACCGCCTCGCGATCGCGGCGGGAGCCCATCGCCGCTACTTCGAAAAGCCGTCTTAAACCGAAGCTAGGAAGACCGGCTGCCCGCTTTCGGGTGGCCTTGAGTTGTGGTATATCCTTCACACCTGACCCGGCGGACGAGGTATGGCCCCGGAATAGAGCAAGGAGACCCGTATGAAGGCGAAACGCACCAAGATCTTTTCTGGGACACCCTGGGAGCCGAAAGTCGGCTACGCCCGCGCCGTCATGGTCGGCGACGTGGTGCACGTCTCCGGCACGACCGGCACTGACCCCTCGGGCAAAATCGTTGCTCCGGGCGATGCCTACGCGCAGACCCGCCAGACCATCGACAATATCGAAAACGCCCTCAAGCGCCTGGGGCTCAACTTGGAGCACGTCGTCCGCACGCGCATCTTCCTGACCCAGATTGACCGCTGGGAGGAAGTCGCCCGCGCCCACGCCGAACGCTTTGGGGAAATCCATCCCGCCACCAGCCTTATCGGCGTCAGCCGTCTCGTCGACCCGGATATGCTCGTCGAGATCGAGGCCGAAGCCGTGGCCTAGCTTTGGAGGTGCCCATGCGCAATCGAGTTATTGCCCACCTGGGGATTCTCATCCTTAGTATTGCTTCAGCAACGATGGGTGGAGATTCGCAGCTTGACCTCCGGCAGCGCTTCCTTCTGCTGGCCACCACCAAAACCTCGACGATGCAGAAGGAGCTCGACCAAGCCGCGGCCGCCGGCTACCGGGTGCTGGCGGGCTCGCGCACGCGCGGCCCCGAAGTCATGCTCATCGCCGAGAAGGTCGCCACGCCCCCCGCCGTGTACGCCTACTATGTTCTTGCCACCGCGCGCACTTCGACGATGGAGAAGGAACTCAACGAGGTTGCGGCGCGCGGTTTCCGCCTCCTGCCCCGGACCATGGCCGAGAAAGAACGCCCGGTCAGCGGACTCGAGATCTTTCTGGTCATGGAAAAGCCGCCCGGCCCGGCCGCACGCTACAAATATCGCCTCCTCGCCACCCAGCGCACCGGAACCCTGCAGCGCGAAATGGCCCAGACCGTCGACGACGGCTACCAGGTCTTAGGGATTGTCAGCCGCAACGAGCACATCGTCATCCTCGAAAAACCCGCGCCTTGAAGTCCGGCAATGCCGATTCTTTGTTATCAATAACATTCTGGGTTCGTTCCTCGAAATCTGAATCTGGCCCAGACGCAGTCTCCCCTGAAGAAGTTTCGAAAGTTGGTGTCGGTGACGCGCCCCCTAAACTTCCACGCTGGGGATGCGGAGGTTCTTGCGGGGACGAAGAGCCCGGCGTGGGTCCGTCCATAGCGGCGGCAGGAAGTTCGGCCGGTCGCCGCTCCTCGCCCTCGCGCATGCGCATCAGCAGGCGAATCTTGCGGTCGATGGCGCGGTCGGCCGCCTCCAGCTGCTTCAAGAGCGGCAAGCCGTCGCGGGATACCGAAGCGAGAGCCGCGGCGCGATCGTGCAATTCGCTCTGCCGGTCGATCAGCACTTGCCAGGCGTGGTCGAGACGCCGTCGCCGCCAGTAAAGGCGCGCCAGGTCCTCCAGCTGAAGATTCCAGAGCGGGTCGTCGGCGGGACCGTGGGCGGCGAGGAGGCTTGCGCGAAGATTCTGGAATTCTTCCGGGTCTTCGCCGATGGCGCGCAGAGCGTCGTCGGACCAGGCCGGGCCTCCTGCCCAGGCGCCGTGGCGCAGGGCGTTCCAGCGGCTGCGGGCCTTTCCGGCATCGCTGGAAGGCCCGGTCGAGCGCCGGGCGTTCGAGCGCTGGGCGGCAATTTTTATGGGGGTCAGGGTGGCATCGCGTCGTAGAGACATGGGAGGGCTCCTTGGGGTGAAATTTCCGGGGGAAGGGAAGCGCGAGTCCCGGGGGAGGTAATCCCTCACTAGCCTAGCATAGGCTAGACGTCTTGTCAAGGGTACGTGGCGCCGCCGCACCACCCCTTTATCCCCTCCTCATGAGAGGAGGGGAGCTTGCCGGGGACTCCCCTCCTTATTGAGGAGGGGAGTTTGCCACGGACTCCCCTCCTTGCTAAGGAGGGGGTTAGGGGGTGGTCGGTGGCTTGCTGTAGCAGCGATCTATGATCCCCGCGCAACCGCTCCCGCGATGCTTGACGGTTGGGCAGGGGTAAGGGGAGAATTGTAGAGACGGGGCTTTATGGCAACAGTTCAATTTTGCGTGATGGGCACGATGCTCGCCCTGTTCCTCGCCAGCCAGCTCTTTTGGTTCCGGCGGGTGGCGGCGCTCGGCCAATGGCTCATTCCCAACCCGAAACTGCGCCGGGTCCTGGCAGGCGGCGCGGCCGTCGCCTACATCTTTGCGTTTGCCTACATGTTTGCATGGAGCCGCGACGACGGAACCCCCGTCGAGCTGACCGTGCGCGTCGCCTTGCTGGAAGCTCCGTTTTTCTGGTGGGTGGCGGGCTCCGTGATGGGGTTCGGGCTCTACCTCATTTACTGGGCTGGTAACCGAGCGCTCCGCGCTGCGACCTGGGTCTATCAAGCCGCAGCCATGGGGCTGAAGCGCGCGCGCCAGGCGGAATCGCAGGCGCTCGCCTCCCCCTCCCGGAGGCGTTTCTTCGAGCAGACGGCAATGGCCGCGAGCACCGTGCCGTTCGTGGCGAGCGCCTACGGAATCTTTTATGGCCGGGTCAATCTCGAGATCACACGAAAACGCATCCACCTGCCACGGCTGCCCAAAGCATTTCAAGGATTCCGGATCGTGCAGCTTTCCGACATCCACATCGGCCCCTTCATGCCTGCCGAAGAGATCCGCCAGTACGTGGCGATGGCGAACGAACTCCAGCCGGACCTTATCGCCTTGACCGGTGACTTCATCACGTGGGATCCGGATACGCAGGAGCCCGTCGTCGAGGCGCTGGAGGGCTTGAGGGCCCCCTACGGGGTGGTCGGCTGCCTCGGCAATCATGAACTGTGGTATGACGTTGAGGATTCGATCACTCAACTCTTCGCGCGGCGGGGCGTCCGTATTCTTCGCCAGGAAAACATGCTGCTTCG
>JACQNR010000069.1 GCA_016202975.1 Acidobacteriota bacterium | reverse complement strand
GAGAAAAATTTGCGCGACCACTGGCTTCAAGGAACCACGGTGTCCGCCGGAGAAGAAAAACCATGATCCGCACGGCGTTCGTCGTCCTCGCCGCCTGCGCCTATCTCCTGTTCGTTTTCACGCCCAAGTTCTTCGTGTCCCTGATCACCCGGAAAACTGACGCCCTTTATCGCGCCGGAGTCCGGGGCTGCCGGATGGCGGTGTGGCTGGCGGGTATCAGGGTGGAGGTTTGCGGGCGCGAGAAAATTCCCAAAGACCGCGCCGTGATCTTTATGCCCAATCATCAGAGCATGTGCGACCCGCCGGCGATGATGGCGAGCCTGCCGCCGGTTTTTGTTCTGCTCAAGCGGTCCCTTTTCCGCATCCCGGTCCTGGGGCCCGCCATGCGCATGCACGGCTTCGTCCCCATCGACCGCGAGCATAGGGAACGCGCCATGCAGGCGGTCGAGGAAGCCGCGGCCAAGCTGCGCTCCGGCCATTCCTTCCTGGTTTATCCCGAAGGCACGCGCACCCGCGACGGCCGCTTGCTGCCCTTCAAGAAAGGCGCATTCGTCATGGCGATGCGCGCCCAGGCTCCGATCGTTCCGGTTTCCGTTTCGGGTGCGTATAAGATTATGCGTAAGGGCGGGATGGCGCTTCACCCCGGAACGGTCCGCATCACCTTCCACGAGCCCGTCTCAACCGAAGGCTATGCCGCCGATGACCGCAGAGTGGTGATGGAGAAGGTCCGCGCGGCGATAATTACGGGCCTTGCCGAAGATGAAAAACCTGCCTCCGCCGCCTGACTCGAAATTGGATACGACGAGCGGTTCGGACGATCGCTGTAGCGCCGGTCTATGACCGGGGGCTTTTCGCGGCTCACAGAGCCGCGCTACAGTCGGTAGCCACGACACGCGGTTGGTGCCGTGGGGTTTTGAATCTCCCGGCATTGATAACCCACGGTCAGAAAAACGCTGACCGTGGCTACCAACGCCTGCGAGTGGTGTACGATTGTACATATGAAAAGGCAGTACGATTTCAGCAAGGGCAAGCGTGGTGCAGTAGTGCGTGCGCCCAAGGGGAAAACGCGGATTACGATTCGTCTCGATGACGACGTTCTTGTCTGGTTCCGTCGGCAGGTGGACCTAGCGGGCGGCGGCAATTACCAGACCCTCATCAACGACGCTCTGCAGCAGCACATCGCCCGCGTCGAGGAACCTCTCGAAGACACCCTGCGGCGCGTCATCCGCGAGGAGATTCGGCACAGGGCATAGCCTAGTACTACTGCCCTCATTAACGCAGACATCAAACTGCGATGTCTGCGCCACCCGCGTTCTGCATATAGGCCATATGTCTCGCAGCGTACTTGACTCCTGCTTTATGCGGCGCTTTAATGCGACTTATCCCGAAGCATTCATTTAGATTTCTAGGGGGGACAATTTGGCGCATCCGTTGAGTCGAAAGTATTGTAAACCTGTTGCAGGTCAGAAGTTCACCGTCGACGGTGTTGAGTATATCGTCGGCGGGAAAGTTGGGGATGGGGCCGCGGGCCTCGTACGTAAAGCAAGGAGAATCCGGGACGAAGCCGATTTTGCGATCAAGTTCTTGGCACCCGACCCCAAATACATTGACGAATCTGTCTTCGATGATGTGGCAGCTCGGTTCCGTCGGGAAGGTCGCCGTGCGCCACAGTTGTCTCATCCAGGCTTGGTCGCGATACTCGCATATGAAGACAACACGGGGGGAGCCCGCTTCTCTGCCGGTTCTCCGAAGAACCCTTTTATCCTCATGGAGATGGTAAAAGGGACAACGTTGGAAAGCTACATTAGGCGTGACGAGCAACGTCAAGTCGAAAGAGGGGATCCCAAGGCTTTCATGCTGACTCCGGCGCGCCTGCGGATCGCCTCACAAGTTGCTCAAGCCCTGAGTTACCTTCATCAGAAGAAGCTTGTTCATCGCGACGTCAAACCTGCAAATGTCTTTCTCCCTGCCGGGAACGCAACGGACGCCCAACCTGACGCAAAACTCGGTGATTTTGGAATCATGAAATGGGGAGACTTTCAAGCATCTGTCAGCAGTGGGACGTTGACAGTCACAAGCCAGCGAGGTCTTGGAACACTCAAGTACATGTCCCCAGAGCAAGCAATTGCGCCGAAGGATGTGACGGTGCGAAGTGACATTTTCTCATTCGGGATCACACTTTTCGAATTGTGCACTGGTCAGATTCTTGCGTCGCCACACCATGTATGGGAAACTCAGAATGCTCGACTTTCGCGTGGAACAACAGTGAGCAGAATCTTGGCGATGGGATACCAGATTAGGGAAGAAGCGACTGGCATCGCAGAACTCGTTTTGGACATGCATCTTCGCGGCCCCTCCAGCCGCCCGCCAATAGACAAGGTCGCCGGCCGTTTGCAATGGGCGTTGAGCAGATTCATTGACGAGGATTAATAGTATTGCGGATGGAGCTACAGGTGATTTCGGGCGCGGGCGCGAATTCTCGGACGTTTGCTAGAAATCTCCCATCATGAGCCTGCCGCGTCTTTTTCCACTCGCTTTGCTAATTTGCGCAATGTGGCGTGCATTTCCGGGAGGCGCATATAGATCGCGGCGCACTTGAGCCACGAAGCGTTGTCCATGGCCGGGTAGCCGGAGACGATTTTGTTGGGCTCGACGTCGTTGGGGATTCCCGACTGCGCCGTGGCGATGACGTTGTCGCCAATCGTAAGGTGGCCCGCGACTCCGACCTGGCCGGTGAGGATCACGTTTCTCCCGACCTTGCAGCTTCCCGCCAGGCCCGCCTGGCCGCAGAGCAGGGTATTTTCGCCGATGTCGCAGCCGTGCCCGACCTGCACGAGGTTATCCACCTTGACGCCGCGCCGCAGACGCGATTCGCCGACGCTGGCGCGGTCGATGCAGGCGTTTGATTGCACCTCGACGTCATCCTCGATCACCAGCGAGCCCGCCTGCACGATCTTGTAGTAGGAGCCGTCCGCTTGCTTGGCGAATCCGAAGCCGTCGCCTCCCACCACCGCGCCGTTTTGGAGAATCACGCCGTTTCCGATCACGACGCCCTCACGCACCACGGCGTGCGAGTGGGCAAAGAAGCGGTGGCCGATCCTCGCGCCGCGATAGATAACTGCGAAACTCTTGAGCACACAGTCGTCGCCGATTTCGACTCCTTCCTCGATAACCACGTAAGGCCCAATGCTGGGGTTGCGCCCGAGCTTCGCATCCGGCGCGATGACCGCCGTGGAATGAATCCCGACGGGCGGGCGGTGCGGCGGGTGGAAAAGCTCAAGCGCCTTGGCAAAAGTAAGGTAGGGATTGTCGGCACGCAGGATGGTACGACCCTCGACTTTCGTGTCCTTTCCCACGATCACCGCCGCGGCGCCGGTGGTTTTGAGCTTACGGAAGTATTTGGGATTGGAGAGGAAACTCAGATCGCCCGGGCCCGCCTCGTCAAGACCCGCCACGCCGGTGATTTCGAGGCTCGCGTCGCCTTCCACGCTGCAGCCAAGTTGTTTCGCCAGGTCGCCCAGTTTCATATTCGTGTTTCCTTTCGTTTGCTTCCTGATTCCCAGCCAATCTAAGACCGGGGTTCCCGCCGGACTCCAAGCCTAGCAGCGTAAGGGAACCTCTGGCAAACGAACTCGTTCAGCGATGGTCAACCCTTGCGAGAGAGAACGATTCGAGATAATCTCTCCGAGGCATTGATAGCAAGGAAGGCGAAACCACGATGCACTATCTCCGAACCGGCGGTCGAATTCCGATCGAGCTTCCTGTGGAGATCCGCTGGAAATCTCCAGACGGCAAGCTCAAGGCTGCCCAGGGCAAGACCGTGAGCATCAGCTCGAACGGCGTGCACACGACGGTGGCGGCGAAGCTCCGTCCCCAGACGGCGATCACGATCACGGTAAGACTTCCGCTGGAATTCACGAAAATACCCCTTCAGCTATTTTGCCAGGGGCGCGTGATTCGGCGGGTTCCTGGAACTACAGGATTGCGCGCCTTGATTGATGATTACAAGCTGCGGCCGGTGGGGCGGAGGGCGGCAAAGAAGACATCCAGGCCGAGATAAGGCGACGGGCCGCGGATTGAGATAGGGGCTGCTCCAGGCGACTCAGGCGAACCCCGACGGAGTCCATTGGCGACATCCAAGAAGAAAACCCGAATTCTGATTGCGGACTCGGAGGGTATTTTCCGCCTCGGGCTGCGGAAGCTCTTCGGTGTCGAAGACGATATGCAGGTGGTCGCGCAGGCAGAAAGCTCTGGCCAAATCACGGGGCTCGCAGAAAAGTTCAAACCCGATTTGCTCTTCCTCCAGGCCGAAATGCTGGGCGGTGATCCGGCGGAGTTTATCGCTCGCATCCGCCACGTTTGGGCGGGGGGAAAAGTCATTATCGTGACTCCTCCATCGCAGAGCGCCGATGGCGAGCGGTGGGTGAAGGCGGGCGCCGCAGGAGTGCTCGCACGCTCAGCCGACCCGGAAATCTACATCAAGAGCGCGCGCAAAGTCTTGCACAACGAACTTTGGGTGCCGAAAAGCCAATCGGCCCCCGCCGCCGGGCATTCAAAAGAGGAGCCTCCCCGCCCGGCAGATACGTTGACTCGGCGCGAGAAATCCATCATCGCCTGCCTAGTGCAGGGGTGGCGCAATCGTGAAATCGCCCAGACGCTCAGTATCTCCGAGCAGACCGTGAAGAACCATCTGCGCGCGATCTACGACAAGGTAGGGGTTTCGGACCGCCTGGAGCTTGCGCTGTATGCCATTCACCAGAAGCTAGAGCTTCCACCGCCGCCGACTGCCGCAGCCAGCGCATAACGTGCCATTCTGAGGATGGCGGGCCTTATTCCGCCGGCGGGAAAAGACTGATCTGCGGGGATTCCGCGGCTGGCTTCTTGGGGGGGCGCTTCGCCCTCTGAGCTGCTTTGCGGGCGCTCTCCTCGGTGATGACGCCCAGGACCTCTACTATTCCTAAGGCATTTCGTGGCACAAAGATGCGGAGATTATTGGCATAGAAATCGGGTGGCGTAATCATAAACCCCTGGGGTTCGACTTCGAGCAGGTTGTTCGCCAGCAAACCTTCCATGATCTCGTTATCCTTGAAAGTCAGACGTACCCAGATCCCGCTTACGCGGGGTCGAGTATTGAAGACTTTTCTCTCCTGCCGATTCGGGTCGCCTTCGAAATCCCGAACGAAGTAAATCCCTTTTATGCCATCGAGTCGTATGGTGACTAGATGTCCTTCCCGATCAAGCACTTCCGCGCCTTCCGAGCTTTGGAAGGACGCGGAATCGACATATCCCTTGACCAGCCCCCCGTCGAGTTGACGCACGACCACCTTCTTCCGTGTCGAGGACGAATTGGGAGGAATCGTTGACAATCCGCTTACCGCCTAAATTTGCCGCTTGGATGCCGATACACGCTTGTGCTAGTATAAGTTGCGAGTTGGGCCTGTCAAGTAGCTCGGCGGAACCGTCGGAGCACTATTCTTGAGATTCTTATCTAACCATAAGAAAAACAAATACTTAATCAACATTCCCTGCCGGAGTCTTTTCCCGCCTCATGTGAGCCGAATTAGGTCGTCTAGAGCATGGCGGGTTAACTATGTGCATTTAACCACTAAGATCTGTTCTGGCAATCTTGAAAACAGCATAGATGATGCAAGATAGATTTGCGAGCCGAATCCACAAGACACCGTCCTCACCTCAGGTGACCAGCTCTGTCTCCACAATGCTGAGTCCGGAAGCCTCGAAAGCCATTCTGCCCCCGGAGGTGCGCTCGTTCCTTGAGTATCTGCGGGTTGAAAAAGGGCTGGCAACGAACAGCGTGACCAGCTACAAGCGCGACGTCACGGACTTTATTGAATTCGTTGACAAGCAAAAACGAAAACTCCACGCCGTCCGGCGCGAGGAGATTCGCCAATACCTGCGAAGTTTGTATGAACGCAAACTAGCCCCAAAGTCTGTCGCGCGCCACTTGGTTTCGCTCCGAAATCTTTTCCGTTTCCTCAGCAAGGAAGGTTTGATGGGCGGAGACCCGACCGCAGAAATTGAGGCCCCGCGCGTCGGAATGAGCCTCCCTAAGTATTTGACGGCAGCTGAAGTGAACACACTTCTCGCGCAACCGGACGGTTCGACCCCGTTGGGCCTGCGAGACAAGGCGATGCTCGAGGTTCTGTATGCAACAGGGGTGCGTGTGTCGGAGCTGATCGGACTTCGCTGGGAGGATTTTGAATCCAATCTGGGAGTATTGCGTTGCCAGGGAAAGGGTAGCAAGGAACGTTTGGTTCCGGTGGGCAAAAGCGCTTTGCACACCGTCGAATCGTACGTGCGCGAAGCGCGGCCCGTGCTGGCCAGGGGCAAATCCAGTCCTTTCCTGTTTCTGAATAACCGCGGAGGAGGACTTTCGCGCGTGGCGTTCTGGATGATCATACGAGCGTACGGTCGCAAAGCGAATATCGCCACGCCGATCACGCCGCACGTCTTGCGCCATTCCTTCGCAACGCACCTGCTGGAGCGCGGCGCCGACCTTCGCTCGATCCAGTTGATGCTTGGCCACAGCGACATATCCACCACGCAAATTTATACGCACGTCGTCAAGGAGCGGCTCAAGCAGGTTTACCAGGAGCACCACCCCCGGGCCTAGGATCATGGACAGATGGTCAGGGAAACAAATCAGACGCAGAAAATAGCCCAATGACGAGACCCAAGGAATTTCAGCTCGCAGGGTCTTGCATGCGGGTGACAGCCGACAAATAGGAGCTACGGGGACGTGGACGGTGGCGCGACGGCCTGCCACGCATTCCCTTTGACGAAACCATGAGCGACTACAACTTCTTGATGGAAACCCGCCTTTCGCCCGAGCAATTTCAGGTGATCCAACACCTCAGTCGTGTGGCATCAATACAGGGACTGAACCTCTATCTCGCGGGCGGAGCAGTGCGCGACTTGACCTATGGGCAGCAAATCGTCCGCGACCTGGACTTTGTGGTGGAAGGTTCACCCGAAAAAATCCTGCGCCAGCTGCGATTGAAGCCGCGGCCCGATGCCGAAGGCGTGCCGTTCCATGTCGCCTTCGAGGATTACGATTTCTATTTCGAATCGGCGGAAGTGGTCTTTAGCAACGGCGTTCGCGCCGAGATTTCGATGGCGCGGATGGAGACATTTGAGAAGCCGGGGAAAAAGCCCGCCGTCGGGCCTGCCACGATTTTTGAAGACCTGCGGAGGCGCGACTTCTCCATCAACGCCATGGCGATCTCGCTGCACCCCAATTCCCGCGGCCTGCTGCTCGATCCCACGAACGGCGCCGGGGACATCGAACGCCGCGAACTTCGCGCCATGCATAGCCGGAGTTTTTCCGAGGACCCGGTTCGAATTTACAGGCTTCTGCGTCTCGGCCTGCGCCTCAGCTTCAAGACGGAAGAGCGGACCGAGATATGGCGTACCAATTCCTTGGGATACGGGGCTGCGGAACGGCTCGATCCCGACCAGCAGGGAAGAGAATTGTGCGCGATTCTGCGAGAGGAAAACCCGGGGCGGGTCTTAAAGGCTCTGGCGGAGCAGAAACTGCTCGCCGGAATCGATCGGAAGCTTGCCTCCAGTCGACTGCCCTACGATCAATTCTCCAAGATTCGTTCGGTGATTCAAAACGTTCCGGGAGCAGACCCATTCCTGCTCAATTTTCACTGCCTAGTTTCACGCCTGAGCGGAGAGCAACGCAAACGCCTCGCCGCCCGGATCTTCCTGGACCGGAGGGAAGGCAAGACGGCGCTCGGCATGGAGGCTGCGGCGAAGAAGCTGGCCCGAACCCTTTCCGGCTCCAAGGCCGCTCAGCCCAGTCAGGTCTTCAATCTACTGGAAGGACAGCCCCAATACCTGCTCCTTTTTCTCCTGGCATATTTTCCGCAGGCCAAAATCCAAAATCGCGTAAAAAGTTTTCTCTTCAAGTTTCCGACGGTCCGCGCGCGCATACCCCGTGCCGAACTACTGACCCTGGGACTTGAGCCCGGGCCGAAGTTCGATAAGATCGTTCACCAGGTCTTCCTCCTGCAACTCGACGGAAAGATCAGAAATCATCCACAGCTTCTCAAGGAATTCCGCGCCCTCGCCGGAATCAAGGAGCCTCCCAAGCCAGTCGAACCCAAGCAGGGACCGAAGCCCGCCCCACCCAAACCCGTCAAACCAAAAGAAACCAAGCCGGCAGCCCAAGCACCAAAGCCAGCGAAACCGGCCAGGAAGGCCAAGAAAGCGACGCCAAAGAAACACAAGAAGAAACACCGCTGAGTCCCATCGGACACTTCTCACGCCCTCGGTGCGCGGCAAAAACATGCCGTTGGCATCGGGGCCACTCTTATTCTTTTTCCATGACGCTGGCGATGGCGGCCAGGACAGGTTCCGGCGTCACCCACGCTTTCGAACGGCGGACGCCTGCGAGCGAATCCACAGGCCCAGAAGTCTTGACCAGACAGAAGTTATAATTCGTCCCATCTTTGAGGCGGATTCGGAAAGCCCCTTTGTCGGCCAGATAAACATCGTTCTTCTTGACCTCTTTGATTAGCCTCACGGGAAAATTGAAGACGTGGACGTTGTGTTCACTTCGATACCAGATGGCCTGGCCGCCGACGGTCAGCCAGCCGAGGCAATACGGAACTCCAACTTTGGCATGGTCGTGAGCAACGGGGAAAGTGGCTTCCTGGGCTTGGGGGGGATGCGCGCCGCCCGCCGGACCGGAATCCGGTGGGGGCTTCTCATCCGTGCTGGGCGCGGGGCGCGGCGGAGGCGTCGCCTGCAGTGTCACGACAAGCCGCAAAGTTTGCTGGGGTGGCAGTTCGAGCCGTTCCTCGTGGTCTCGGTAGCCGTCGAGAGAAATCCGCACTTCGTGACTGCCCGGAACAAGCGAGGAGAGTTTGAGACGTCCGCGCGAACTCGTCCGGCCCACCGGCTCGTCATCAAGATAGACTTGCGCACTACCCGGTGTTGCTTCGATGATCAGTACCGCCGTTTCAGGTACGGTTGGTTTGGTTTTTTCGTCCACGGGGACCTTGGGCTTCATTCCACGCAGGGAACCCAGAAGCCCTTCCGTAGCCCCAGCACTACGGAGTCGCGCCTCAATTTCCTCTGTCGGCTCAAAGGTGATGCCATACTGCTGCGCCAGCTCTTCCACGCGCGCCGAGGTCACGCCGCTTTCCAGTAGTTGAATGATTTCGTTCGCGCTCAGCGGCCGCGTGGGCTTTTGGGCAGCCGTACTCAAGGTGAGAGGGATAGCAATCACCATCGCCGCCCAAAGTATCAGACGGGCCGCTCGAAATCTGAGCACACAAGTCATCGGAAATGTTCTTGGGGCACCGGACTACTTCGCGTGCCTGCCATTGCGCGCATTAAATGCGACTCTGTCACTTCGCCCAAAACATACACCGCGAACTCCTCTGGGTCAAGTCCGGCCTCCGCCCCCTCGCTCGCGCGACCAGCGGCGAGAAATTCTGTTAGAATGCTCGCGATGTCTTCCCAAGGTTTTGTTCACCTGCATCTTCATACGGATTACAGCCTGCTGGATGGTGCGTGCGAAATCTCACGCCTGATGGACCGCGCGGCGGAGCTGAAAATGCCCGCCGTGGCCATGACCGATCACGGGAATCTCTTCGGCGCGGTCAAGTTTTACAACGCCGCACAAAAGCGGAATATCAAGCCCATTATCGGATGCGAAGTGTACGTAGCGCCGGCCAGCCGCTTCGATCGGACGGCCGACTCCGACCGGCCCAATCATCTCATCCTGCTGTGTGAAAACGAGCGCGGGTACCAGAGCTTGGTCAAGCTCGCCTCGGCCTCTTATCTCGAGGGCTACTATTACAAGCCGCGCATCGATAAGGATTTGCTGGCGCGTCATGCCGACGGCCTGATCGCTTTTTCCGCGTGCCTGAAAGGCGAGGTCGCTTCCGCGCTCTCCGCCGACCGCTACGAGACGGCGCGGCAGTCGGCTTACGATCTCCGCGACATCTTCGGGAAGGGGAACTTCTTCCTGGAACTTCAGGACCAGGGCCTGGCAGAGGAGAGGCGCGTCAATCCCATGCTGGCGCAGATGTCACGCGAGACGGGGATTCCACTCGTCGTCACCAACGATTGCCATTACCTGACGCAGGAGGATTCGCGCGCGCAGGAAGTTCTGATGTGCATCCAAACGGGCAAGACGCTCGCTGACGCGAACCGGATGAAGTTCTCAACCGACCAGTTTTACTTCAAGACCTACGAAGAAATGCGGGCCGTCTTCGGCGAGGTTCCGGATGCGCTCCATCGGACCGTCGAGATTGCCGAGCGCTGCAATCTGCACCTTGAGAAGAAGCAGCACGTTTTTCCGCACTTTGAGGTTCCCGCTGGCGAAAGCATTGATAGCTACTTCGCCAAGGTCACGCGCCAGGGGTTTGATGAGCGACGGGCCAAGCTGGAGCGGTTGAGCGCCGAAGGCCGCCTGCGGCACCCCATCGAAGCCTACGAGGATCGCCTAGATCGGGAAATTGCCCTGATCCAGGAGATGCGCTTCGCGGGCTACTTCCTGATCGTCTGGGACTTCATTCGCTTTGCACGCGACAAATGCATTCCGGTCGGCCCGGGGCGCGGGTCCGCGGCGGGCAGCTTGGTGTCGTATTCGCTGCACATCACGGACATCGATCCCCTCCAGAACGGTTTGCTCTTCGAGCGCTTTCTGAACCCCGAGCGCATTTCCTTTCCGGACATCGATATCGATTTCTGTATGCGGCGACGCGGCGAGGTGATTAGTTATGTCACCGAAAAATACGGCCGCGAGAACGTGAGCCAGATCATCACCTTCGGCACGATGGGGACCAAGGCGGTGATTCGCGACGCCGGGCGCGCCCTCGACATGCCATTCAATGAAGTGGACCGGATCGCGAAGCTCGTCCCGGGCATCTTGAATATTTCCCTGAAGGACGCGATTGCGCAATCTCCGGAAATACGACAGGCGCGGGACAGGGACCCCCGCATCGCGGAGCTGCTCACCGTGGCCGACCGGCTGGAAGGATTCGCCCGCCACGCATCCACCCACGCCGCCGGCGTGGTGATCTCACCGCAGCCCTTGCAGGAGATCGTGCCGCTCTACAAGAGCAACAAGGACGAAATCACCACGCAGTACGCGATGGACGACCTCGAGAAGATCGGGCTGCTAAAGATGGATTTTCTCGGCCTGACCACGCTGACGGTCATCGACGATTGCCTGCGCTTGATCGAGGGGACGCAATCGATCACGCTTGATCTTGACAGCCTGCCCCTCGACGACGCAAGAACTTACGAACTCCTCGGCAAAGGGTTGACGGCCGGCATCTTCCAGTTTGAAAGCCGCGGGATGACGGACATCCTGAGGCGCGTCAAGCCCAATCGCCTCGGCGACTTGACCGCGCTGAATGCGCTCTACCGTCCGGGCCCCATCCAGGGCGGGATGATTGATGATTTCGTCGCACGCAAAACAGGCAGGAAGCGGGTGACCTACGATCTGCCTCAGTTGCAGGAGGCACTGGAAGAGACTTACGGTGTCATTGTCTATCAAGAACAGGTGATGCAGATCGCCGCCAGCGTCGCGGGCTTTACGCTCGGTGAGGCTGACGTCCTGCGGCGCGCCATGGGCAAGAAGAATCATGAAGAAATGATGGCGATGCGCGAAAAGTTTGTCGCCGGCTGCCGGAGCAACAAGGTCGCGCCCGCCAAGGCACAGAAACTCTTCGAGCTGATCGAGCAATTTGCCGGGTACGGATTTAACAAATCGCATTCCGCGGCCTACGCGCTGGTCGCGTACCACACCGCATACCTTAAGGCGCATTACCCGGTGGAATTCATGGCGGCGCTGATGACTTCCGAAATCGGAAACCAGGACAAGCTCATCCATTACCTGAACGAATGCCGTGACATGGGGATTAAAATCCTCCCTCCCGATGTCAATTCCAGCGACTTGGTTTTCACCCCCTCGGGAGAGAGCCTTCGCTTCGGACTGACCGCCATCAAGAACGCGGGCGGAGCCGCCATCGATTCCGTTCTCAGCGCGCGCTGGAAGCTGGGGCGCTTTGAAAACCTGTTCCAGTTCTGCGAGAATGTCGACCTTCGCCTGCTGAACAAGCGGGTCATCGAAAGCCTGATCAAGGCCGGAGCGCTCGATTCACTGGGCGCGCGCCGCGCGCAGATGGTGAGCGCTCTCGACCGGGCCATGGAGCTGGGGGGAAACCGCCAACGGGAGGCGTCCAGCGGGCAGCATGGCCTTTTTGCAGGAGGCAGAGAGCCGGAACCCGTTGCTCCCGTTCCTTTGCCCGACATCGCCGAATGGGGCGAGACGGAGCGCCTCGCAGGCGAAAAAGAGGTGCTGGGTTTCTACGTGACCGGACACCCGCTTGAAAAATACGCCGATGGTATTGCGGGCCAGGTCAAGACGGACAGCTCGTCGATCGATTCCCTCGAACACGATGCGCCCGTGACCCTCGCGGGGATCCTTTCGGGCCTGAAGGTTCGGCCCAGCAAGAAGGGCGATCTTTGGGCGGCTGCAAGTCTGGAGGATATGCGCGGCTCGGTGGACTTGCTGGTCTTTCCTCAGGCCTACCAGCAACTCCAGGGCGTGCTCAAGCCCGACGCGGCGCTGCTGATCAAGGGCCGGGTGAGAATCGAGGAGAACTCGAGGACGAAAGTCGTGGTGAGCGAGGCGAAACCTCTGGAAAGCGCTCCCAAAGGCGCGAGACTCGAATTGCTCATACGAATCAATATCGAGTCGGATACCGCAGAGAGGCTCGATGAGATTGAGAGGATCATCGAATCGTCCCCTGGGGAGAGCCCGGTCATTTTCGAGCTGACGCGGGTGGGAGATTTCCGCGCCCGGTTGCGACCCCGCAAGGCGCGAAGCGTCCATCCCGATCGCGAACTCCTTGCCAGGCTTCGCGACGTGTGCGGCGAGGAGCCGATCCTGGTCCAGAAGCCTGTGGGAGGAAACGGGGCGACGTAAGCTCGCCGCATTTCCCGAAGAAATATGCCAGACGTGCACTCACAAAACGCCGTCATCCGCGAGCTGGAGCGCCAAATCGCTGAGCTCGAGAAGAGCGCCGAGACTGACGCTTCCAGGGAAGAGCTCGACCGGTTGAGGGCTCAGCTCGAGGCGGTACAGAAACCCAGTTCGGGCGGGCCGAAAGACGCCTGGGACCGCGTTCTCCTGGCGCGGCACCCCCAACGACCTTACACACTCGACTACATTCATTTCCTGTTCACCGATTTTACAGAACTCCATGGCGACCGCCGATTTGGCGACGACCCTTCCATCGTGTGCGGCCTGGCACGATTTGAAGGTCGCCCTGTGATGGTAATTGGCCAGCAGAAGGGTCGCGACACCAAGCAAAAGCTATTTCGTAATTTCGGCATGCCCAAACCGGAAGGCTACCGCAAGGCGCTGCGCGTGATGCAGCTCGCCGCCAAATTCCGTGTTCCCATCATTACCATGATTGATACACCAGGCGCCTACCCCGGCATCGGCGCGGAAGAACGCGGCCAAGCCGAGGCGATTGCCTACAATCTGAAAGAAATCCCGAAACTTCCCGTTCCGATACTGGTGATCATTCACGGCGAGGGCGGCAGCGGAGGTGCGCTCGCGATCGCAATCGGTGACCGGGTACTGATGTCAGAAAACGCAGTGTATTCCGTAATTTCACCGGAAAGCTGCTCGTCGATTCTTTGGCGTGACTGGGACCATAAGCAGGATGCCGCACGCGGTCTCAAGTTAACCGCCCAGGACCTGCTTGGTTTGGGCATTGTCGACGCCCTAGTTCCAGAGCCGCCGGGTGGCGCGCATGACGACCCCGCTTACGCGGCGGAATTGCTTCGACCCCACATCGCGACGAGTTTGAAAGAGCTTTCAACCCTTTCGGAGGGTGACCTGATCCGCCGCCGGCACGAGAAACTGCGCAGTCTTGCGACATACGTGGTTGAACGGTGAAACGATATCCTGCCGCATGAGCGACCCGCTTTACAGAGACTACGAACGGCTGGTGGAAATCACGATCATGGGGAAGGCCTTTAAGGTCCCCGAGAAGAACACCGTTCTCCGTGTCTTCCAATATGTGAGCCCGGAAACGATACCGTACGGTCGGTTTTGCTGGAATCAGGAGTGCCAGCTCTGCAAGATCGGCTGCCGGACTCCCGGCCAGCCTGATGCCAGGCCCCGCCAGGTGCTTGCCTGCAAGCTGATCGTGGCCGACGGACTCGAAATCAGCGAACTCTCTGACGAATTGAAATGGACTCTGGCGGGGATTTTGAAGCCTGCCGAGCCGCGTCCCCCCTACGAATAAGGATGGGCTGAACCACTATTCCTCTGCGGGAGTTGGAGTTAGCCTTCAGGACATCCATATTCCCAGCATTGTGATACCCCACAAACTGTCACATGACAGCTATCAACCCCAGATGACCTCAAATAGGATTTCTGGCTTGTAAGGGTGTACATGCTCATAGCCGTGTTCACACTTGCGGGAATCCAGGACTTTCAGGGTTAATACTATATTTTCCAATTGGTTACGAAACAGTGATCCGAGAGCCCGTTGGCCCATGAAGAGCTTTCGTGCGGTGAATCCAAGTTCGCAGCAGTAATGTTTTGTCTCAAGATTCAGAAGGGCATTCCAGTTGGGTTCGCGGCGGTGGATGTGCCGACTGGGTATCGGGGCGAGAGAGCGTTTTGCCAAATAGGATTCTGACCAACATCAAAAATAGAGGTGAAGGATGAGCACCACACCGGTAAATCGAATTCCTTCGGGAGCAGCAGGGCTGGTACAAATCGGTACTCAGGAAGATCTGATTCGCCAGCGCCTGCAAGACGCGCGCCGCCGGCTGGAAGCCGAGGCGGGCATCCAGCGCAAGGAAGTTACTCACTTCCACAAGCCGATTGAGCGCGCGTTCACCAAGAAAGAGCGGGGCGAGACGACCGTGCTTTACGGCGGGCTCACCTGGAAGCACGAGAAGCTCGTCCACGCCGCGCTTTCGGCGCTTGGCTACAAAGTGGAAGCCTTGCCCGTCCCCGACAAGCGAGCCTTCCAGTTGGGCAAAGAATACGGGAATAACGGCCAGTGCAATCCCACCTACTTCACGGTGGGGAACCTCGTCCAATACGTCCAACACCTGGAAGAGCGCGGCCTGTCCAAGCAGGAGATCATTGACCGCTACACGTTCGTGACGGCGGGCGCTTGCGGGCCGTGCCGATTCGGCATGTACGAAGCCGAGTACCGCCTGGCGCTGCGCAACGCCGGCTTCGACGGCTTCCGGGTTCTGCTCTTCCAGCAGGAAGGCGGGCTCAATCAGGCCGAGATGGAAGCCGGGCTGGAGATGAACCTCGACTTCTTCATGGGTCTGCTCAACGCCCTCAACATCGGCGACATTGTCAACGACGTTGCTTACCAGATCCGGCCTTTCGAAATCAATGCGGGCGAGACCGACCGCGTCCTGGAAGAATCCATGGACCTGCTGCATCAATCGATGCTGAAGCAGAAACCCTGGACCCTGAAGGGCAGGATGGGCAAGTTGCTGCGCAAGGGCGGCTTGATCGATACGGCGGAGTACCTCGGGAAATTTCTCAACCAGCTCTTCAGCGATGAGCTGGTAACGGCTCTCAATCAGGTTCGCGACAAGTTCAACTCGATTGCCGTGGACCGGACACGCCTGAAGCCGATGGTCAAGATCACCGGCGAGTTCTGGGCGCAGACGACGGAAGGCGACGGCAACTTCAACATGTTCCGCTTCCTCGAGAAGGAGGGCGCGCAGGTTATCGTCGAGCCCATCGGAACATGGATCTGCTACCTGATGCATCAGGCGAAGCAGGAAGCGCGCGACCGGCGCGGCCTTGACCTGGTCGCCGAGGGCGTCCCGAAGTGGAACGTTCCCAAAGTCTTCAAGAGCCACATGAACACACAGAAGAAGCTGGCGATGCTGACCGTCGCGGAAACCATTTTCAAGCGCGAATACAATCGCATTATCGAGGCTCTCGGAAGCCTGGGCCATCACCTCTGCGATCAGTACGAACTGCAGCGGCTCGGCCACCCGTTCTACAATTCCCGGGCAGGCGGCGGCGAAGGACACCTGGAAGTTGCCAAGAACATCTACTACTCGAACAAGGACCTCTGCCACATGGTGTTGAGCCTCAAGCCCTTCGGCTGCATGCCTTCAACGCAGTCCGACGGCGCGCAGTCGGCGGTCGTCTCCCATTACAAGGACATGATCTTCCTGCCCATCGAGACTTCCGGTGAAGGCGACGTGAACGCCCACAGCCGCGTCCAGATGGCCCTCG
>JACQNR010000090.1 GCA_016202975.1 Acidobacteriota bacterium | reverse complement strand
GTCGCAGAGCAGGGAAGTCATAGCGAGCTTGTTGCTAACGGCGGGCGGTACTACGAGATGTTTGAAATGCAGGCCGCCAATTATCGGTAATGACAGTGTTTGATTGCACGGGAAGCGATCTCAAGAATGTAAAACTCGCAGGCGTGGAACGCCCGCGCGTCACATTGAATGGCCCACCCATGTTTTCCTGGCTTACCTTGGATGAGTCAGAAACACGGCTAAGATCCGAGGCTGTTCGAGTTGCGGAGCAATGGGACAACAGCCTGAGCTGCCAGGGCAGTCGCGGTCTCCGGCGCAGATGCCGCGACGTGTCACTCCAAATCAAGAATGTCGTCGATAGCATTCAACAAATCTCCCCAAACGACCGTGAGAGCGACATCACGGTGGGGTTGCTGCAAGGCAATATTCGACTGCTGAAAACGGCGAGGAAGGAAATACGCGAGCTGCCCAAAGCGGCGGCGAACCTCCACGAAATCAAGACCGGGAGAAACCGCACGATCACGCGAGCTCTGGCCGCAATTGAAAGCTACCTGGATGCTGTTGAACAGAGATTTAGTGAACGCAGTTTGGTCACTTATCTTGACGCCTTCCAACAGATTCATCCCCTTCGGATCGCGGAGCTCTGGGCACTTAAGCCATTGATCCAGCTAGTCCTGCTCGAAAGAATCGGGAGCATCTTGCAGGGGATGGGATGCCATAAGGCCGTTCCAAGGGCTACGGAGTTGGAAAGTCAAGCGGAAGAGACTTTCCGGATCTTGTCTGCTCTGATCTCAAGCCTGCAAGAGTTGGGCAATTTGGATTGGAAATGGCTCGTCGAAGAGTTGAGTGCAGTCGATCAGGTCCTCCGAAAAGACCCTGTGGGAATCTATTCCCGGATGGATTTTGAGAGCCGGGACCTTTACCGGAATGCCGTTCAAGAATTGGGGGCCGCCTCGCGATCCAGTGAATTGGAAGTTGCCCAGCGGGCGGTTGCTCTTGCCTGCGCCTCACACACGGAATGGTGTTCCGATCATAGATTGAAGGAGAAGCGAGCGCATGTAGGGTATTACCTCGTGGACAAGGGACGCGCCCTTTTAGAGGCCCAAATCCGATATCGACCTTCCATGGCGAAGCGGGTCGAAAGAGTGATCCTTGCTTACCCGGAGATTTTCTATTTCGTAGGTATCGAACTCCTGGCCTTTGCGGTCATGGCATTTGTCTTGGGCGGGATTTTCGATCGAGTCCCGCTGATCTTGGGTCTTCTCGTCCTGTTTTTTCCTGCGACGGAGGCGGCGGTGGGCGTGATAAATCAGTTGATTGTCTCCATTCTTCCCCCGCGCATTCTCCCCAAGCTCGACCTCTCCGAGGGGTTGCCCGCTGACTCGGTCACGATGATCGTGTTCCCCACGCTCCTCACGGATGAGAATTACGTAGTTCGCATGGTTCGACACCTGGAGGTGTGCTTCCTCGCGAACCGGGATTCTAAACTGCATTTCACCTTGCTCACCGATATGCCTGATTCGACGACCCCCATCGACAAGCGGGACAGCCTGGTTGATCTCTGCGCCAACCTCATTGAGGAATTGAACCGCAGATATGCGGGAGAGGGCTCGTTTTTCCTATTCCACCGTCAGCGCGTGTTCAATCCGACTGAGGGCGCCTGGATGGGTTGGGAGCGCAAACGCGGCAAGCTCCTGGACCTGAATAACTTCCTTCGCGGTGACGCAGGCAGTTTCCCGGTTAGCGTGGGGGACCTCTCGATCCTATCCAAGGTTCAGTACGTGATCACGCTGGACTCGGATACGCAGTTGCCGCGCGAGGCGGCGCGCAAGCTCGTCGGCACCATTCTGCATCCCCTGAATCGCGCCATCATCGATCCTCGAACTAACACTGTGATGGAGGGATATGGAATTCTTCAACCTCGAGTAGGGATCAGTATTCAAGCGGCCAGCCGGTCTCTGCTTGCCAGCATCTTCTCAGGGCAGACTGGTTTCGACCCGTACACGCGAGCATGTTCTGACGTTTACCAGGATCTCTTTGGCGAAGGCAGTTTTACGGGCAAGGGCATCTATGAAGTCGACCTCTTTCAACGAGTACTTGGGCAACGATTTCCCTGCAACGCCATACTCAGCCACGACCTGATTGAAGGTACTTACGCCCGTGCAGGTTTGGTGTCGGATGTGGAGGTCATTGAAGATTATCCTTCCCACGTGAGCGCCTATACGCGCCGAAAACACCGTTGGGTCCGCGGCGACTGGCAGATTATGCAGTGGCTCCTCCCCCGCGTTCCTGAATGGAGCGGGAAATTGGTTCCTAATCCGCTCAGCCTGATCTCCCGCTGGAAAATTTTTGATAACCTTCGGCGCAGCATCAGTGAAATCGCTGTTCTGATGTTTCTACTCCTCGGGTGGCTCGTCCTCCCCGGCAGTCCTCTGCGCTGGACGATCGCAATGCTTGTCATTCTTCTGATGCCAACGTACGCCCAGGTTGTTCTCGCCCTTCTAGAGATCCTGCGTGTACAGAATGTCCCTGAGTACCTCAAAAAGATCACGAGTGATTTTGTCACGGGTCAAGTAAACGTGTTCTTCTACATTGCCTTTCTGCCATACCAGACACTCGTGACGCTGGACGCCATTGTCCGCACACTCATACGGCTGACACTCACTCGCCGAAAACTTCTGGAATGGGAGACCGCCGCTGAGGCGGAGGCAGGAGGCCGCAAAACGTTTGTTGATGCCTATCTGAATTGGACCCCCTGGTGTGCATTGGGAATCACCGCGGCGCTCGCGGCGAGTCACCCCATCGCCTTGCTGCCCGCCTCCCCCGTGCTGATCCTCTGGGCGTGCTCAAACTCTTTGTCGCGATGGCTCAATCGGCCGCTTCTTCCCCCCA
This sequence comes from Acidobacteriota bacterium, assembly GCA_016202975.1. Classification (GTDB taxonomy): domain Bacteria; phylum Acidobacteriota; class Terriglobia; order UBA7540; family UBA7540; genus JACQNR01. The sequence continues at coordinate 1,915 of JACQNR010000090.1, read as the reverse complement.
GGGAGGAGATCACGGGCGAGCAAGAAGAGTTTCTTCGAAGTGTGTGCCTCCGCACGTGGAGGTTCTTCCGGCAATGGGTGCGAGAGGGCGGGAATGGCCTTGTCCCTGACAACATTCAAGACGACCCACCAGGCGTGGCCCGACGAATCTCTCCGACCAATCTGGGCCTCCTGCTCAATTCACAGCTGGCGGCCCTCGAACTCGGATACCTGACCGTTCCAGAGTTCATTTCAGAAGTGGATAGAACCTTGACCACCGCAATGTCGCTTCCGCGGTTCCGTGGCCACTTTTACAACTGGTACGACACCCGAACGCTCGAGCCACTCCCTCCGCTGTTCATCTCGACCGTAGACAGCGGCAACCTGGCTTGCTGCCTGTGGACCCTGAAGCAAGGGTGTCTGAAATGGCGTGGGCAAAGTCTCTTCCGAGGGGCAATGTGGCGGGCGCTGGCGGATCACTTTGCCCTTCTTGACGAAATCGCGGCCAAGTCCGGCATTCCAGAAGAGGCACGATCGGAAATCCAAGAAATGAACCGTTGGATTGCCTTGTTGGGGGAAGACCATTTGGTCTGGCTCCGGATGCTTCCGGTCATAGAGCCGGCGTTGCTGCGAATTCAAGCGGTGCACCTCCCCGGTGAGTCCGAGTCGGGGATGGAGTTCCAATGGTGGGTGCAGGAAACTCTGGAAAGAGTGCGCAACTCGCGAAGAATGGTCGCGCTCTTCGCGCCGTGGATGTTGCCTGAATATCAGAGTATCTCGGATGCTCTGCAAACGAATGTGGACCAGTCCCTGCCAACTTTGACTTTGGCATCACTCCCTCGCTTCTTGGCGGATTTCGAGGCAAGGCTCCAGGGGCTTGCGGATTCCTCGATCGCACCGGCTGTGGCATCCTTGCGGCAAATCCTGCTCAGTTCTATTGACGAAGCCGAGCGCATTTCAGGGAAACTCAGGGATTTGGCTGAGTCCGCCGACAGGCTGGCGGAGGAAATGGATTTTCGGTTCTTGTATAACGAACGCCGGAGTCTTTTCCACATCGGCTACGACGTGACGCGTATGTCGTTCTCATCGAGTTGCTACGACCTCTTGGCTTCAGAAGCCCGTGCCGCGGTCTTTTTCGCGATCGCCAAGGGTGACAATCCGCAGGAATGCTGGCTGCGCCTGGGAAGGACGCACGTACGGTGGGCGGACGAGCAAGTTCTCCAATCCTGGGGAGGAACCCTTTTTGAATATCTGATGCCCAATCTCTGGCTGAAGAATTACCCCCAGACAATACTCGATCAATGCGCACGAGCTGTCGTGCGGTGCCAACAGAAATGGGCAGCTCTCAAGGACATCCCGTGGGGAATCTCTGAAGCCGCATACTCCGCACAGGACGCAGCCGGGCAATACCAATACCAATCGTTCGGGATTCCAGCACTTGCGCTTCGGCGCTATTCCGCTGACGACGTCGTCGTCTCCCCTTATGCAACCTTCCTGGCTCTGGTTGTGGATGCCTCCCCTGCCGTCCAGAACCTCCAACGCATGAAAAGTGAAAATTGGCTCGGCCCGTGGGGCTTCTGTGACGCAATTGACTTTTCGCCCTCTCGAGGGAACGGGGATGCTGCAGGCAAACTAGTACAAACCTGGATGGCGCACCACCAGGGTATGAGCCTGGTTGCCGCGTGCAATTTGCTCACGGAAGGGGCGATCCAGAATCTTTTCCATGCAGAACCGGCCGTCGCGGCCACTGAACTCCTGCTGCACGAGAAACTGCGTGCCCCGGTTCGCGTCGAAATTCCCGACGAACTAGCACAATGCGAGACTGGGCATCGACCCGCGAAGTCCGGGCCGGGCGCTGGTGCTGAGCGAAGATTCTCGGAGCCTCCGCGCAATTCCGTTCCCTCTACAGATGCCTTGGCAGCGGAGTGTCGAAGCTC
>JACQNR010000103.1 GCA_016202975.1 Acidobacteriota bacterium | reverse complement strand
TGAGGAGGTTGAATACGCTAAAGAATGGCTGACCCGGCGCGCGTTTGCGCCAATGCGCTGTGTAGCTCGACTCGTCCCAGGCGCCGGGCGGTGCTACGAAATTGTAGTCCTGCTTCTCATTGTTCGAGCAGTAGTAGCCCGCCTGCCGGAGATATTCCGTGAAGCAGGTGATTCCCCTCGGCAGAGGCACGTAGCCTCGCAGATGCATCGAGCCGAGCGAGGTGGCGTACACACCGGTAATCAGGCACGATCGCGAGGGAGCGCAGACAGGGGCGGGCGAGAATGCCTGGGGGTAGCGAACACCCTCGCGGGCCAGTGCGTCCAGGTTGGGAGTAATAGCGTACCGGTCACCGTAGCAACCGAGCAGGGGCTCGATGTCTTCGCACGTGATCCAGAGGATGTTGGGCCGCGGCTTCGCGGCGGCGCTTGTTATGCTTCCAGCCGCGGCCACCGCGGCAGCACCACGAACAAAATCCCGGCGTGATAACAAACTCGTCAGTGTGGGCATGATTGACCTCCCTAAGTGGTGTCGTTAAAGCAAAGTGTAAGATTCGCGCCTCTCCAGCAGCCACGATTCTGCACGAATATTGACCCCAGGCGTTATTTTCAAACCGAGTGGATCCTTGCTGATCGCTAGGCCCATTGCAGAGATGCGTCAGCGCTCGCCAGAAAACAAGGGCGCATTTCTGCGCCTTTGTTTCCTGCGAACACTAGCAGCCCCGCGTTAAACGCTCAGAATTCCCACTTCAACCCGAGTTGTACAATCCTGGCGTCGGAGGCTGCTTGCAACTTGCCAAATGCAGGCGAAGTCCTCGTCGCGTTGGGATTCGTGAAATTCACGTTATTGAACAAATTGAAGACCTCAGCACGAAACTGGATTTTGCCCAGCCGCTCCTTCGGGAGCGAGAAACGTTTTATGATCCCGAGGTCGGTCTTCGCAAATCCAGGCCCAATCAGGGCATTCCGCCCTAGGTTCCCGAATTGCCCATCGGCAGGACGAGCAAACGCTGCCGTGTTGAAATATTGGGCCACGAGCTCGTTATGCGATCGGTTCGGGTCCAGGTGCGGATCACCTACTAGATTAGGCCTCTGCGGGCCAACATGGCGCCCACCCCCAATCAACGCGTAATCGGCACCCGAGATCACGTTAATGGGTAGACCACTGGTCACCCGAACCAAGCCGCTCAACTCCCACCCGCCCAGGGCCGACGTGAGTGCTCCCTTGTTCTGGAGGAACGGAAGCTCCCACGTTCCATTGACGGACAGCATATGGCGCTGATCAAAGTCGGACATCGCACGGTTCGCCTTCCCGTAGTTGTTGGGGTCTTGCACACTCGATCCGGCAAAAAAACCCGAGCTAACAGATGAGTCATCGATTGTCTTCGAGTAAGTATACGCAACCTGGTAGCTATACCCCCTCGAGGACCTCTTCTGGACCTCAACCTGCAAGGAGTTGTAGTTGTAGTTGGCGTCTGACCAAACGGTGTCGAAGCCGGCGTAGTACTGCGGGTAATAGGGCCGTCGCTGCTGAGCGTTGGCGGCCGTCGCTCCTGGACCGTATACGGCCATATTTACCTCACGCAGCTGGTACAGTTTGTGACCCGTATTGCCCACATACCCAACTGTAACCACGAGATCCTGGCCGAACTGGTGCTGGATATTTAGATTGTATTGGTAAAGGTATCCGGATCGCATGTCGGGGCTGGTACCTAGTACCTCCATGGGATAGGCAAACTGTGGGTTTGCGGAAAAGTCATACGGAAATGGCATCACTTGCCCTTGATACGGATCACTGAAGCTGTAGGGCGTGAAACCGAGAGTCAAAACAAACGGCTCATCGTTTGTCGCAAAAGCCGACAAGTTCTCTGGCACGTTCTGGTAGAAGACCCCGAAGCCAGTTCGGATTGCGGTCCTCCCGTTTCCGGTGGGATCCCAGGCCAGTCCAAATCGAGGTCCAAAGTTATTCTTGTCGGTCGGGTACATGCCACGTGGGATGCCCGGATCACCCTGAAAGGCTAATCCCGGGGGCGCGGCCGGAAACCTCGTGGATTGAAAACCATAACGGATCGCAGCGGCGCGGCCATGTCGCTGGTACCACGGAGGATCCACCTCATAACGCAGACCTAGATTCATGGTCAGCTTCCGGGTGACCTTGATATCGTCCTGTACGAACGGTTGGTATTCGAATCTTTTGGCGTCGTCGATGAGTGACCCAGCGTAGTGCGTCAGGAAGCTAGGACGCCCAAGCATGTAGTCGGCCATCGCATTTCCGGTGAAGATGCCGGAGAAAGTGAAGGAGCCGGATGTAAACAGGTCAACAAGATTGCAATGCCGCGCCAGCAGCCCTCTAAAGCCTGCCGTGATGTGATGGCGGCCACGAATCCAGGTCAACTTGTCGTCCAGCTGCCAGTAGAGGTCACACTCTTGGAAAGGAATGCCAGATCCAACAGACATATAACCAGACACATTGACCCCCGGTACCTGCGGGTAAGAGCCATTCCCCGGATAGAGCGCGCCGAGTTCCGGGGGGTCTTTGGCTGCGGGCGCCCCAAAGGCCAGGTACTCAAGCCTCGTGTAGGAGCCGCGGAGTTCGTTCAACAGGATGGGACTGAAGACATGGGTATAGACGGCGGAGAAGCTCTTGGTGTTGTCTCTGCCCGAGCCGACCAACACATCCGAAATACCACCGTAACTCTTGCTGTTTACGTATTGGTTACGATAGTACCGGAAGGACACTCTGTCAGAGGCCCCAAACAGTTGATCTACCTTCACGTTAAATTGGTTGCCAGCTTGGGGAAGCGAGCGCAGCTCCGACAGGAATCCGCCGGGCTGATTGGGAAGCTGAACGTACTGCAGCATACCCACGGCCAAAGGATCGAGGCGGTCGGTAGGTATTATGTTTCCGGGAAATTGCACTCCCGTCACAGGGTCGATGATAGGTTTAGCGATGGCGGAGAAATCGCCCGCCCGGTGGGCAGCGGTGGGCGGGTAGCCTACGTTGAAGGTTTGTTGCCGAATCCGAAGGCCCTCATAGGATCCAAAAAAGAAGGTCCGGTTCCGGCCGTTGTATCCGGGCAGAATTACTGGCCCGCCCAGGGCAAATCCAAACTGGTTCTGCCGCAGCACGGGTTTACCGGGCGCGAAGAAGTTCCGAGCGTTGAGAGCGTCATTGCGCAGAAACTCCCAGACACTCCCGTGCACGTCATTGGTCCCGGCCTTCGTGACCGCCAGAAAGATAGCCCCCTCGGCCCGGCCGTACTCGGCGCTATAGCTATTCCTCAAAATCCGGAACTCATCCAATGCGTCTGGGTTAGATATATTCAACCCATTGTTAGTCATGCCTGCCACTAGCACAGTCCCATCGAGCAAGAGGCTGTTACCGGTACCCCGCGCTCCCGACACGTTTATCATCGGGTCGCCCCCCCGATACCCGACAACGATTGTCTGAATGTTTGCCCTACCCACACCGGGCAACATCTGGGCCAGCCCCAAGGCATTTCGTCCACTCAACGGGAGGTCCAATATTTGTCGGGTGCTCATGGTTGCCCCGAGCGTGCTGGACGCGGTGTCCACTTTCACCGCCTCGCCCGTCACCTCCACTGTCTCAGTCGCTGTTCCCAGCTGTAGCTGCGCATCCACACGCGCGTTCTGGTTCAACTGAAGGGTGATGCCCGTTTGGACGAAGGTCTTGAATCCTGACGCTTTCACTGACACCTTGTAAGCACCGAGGGGCAGCGCGGGAATCACGTATGATCCCAGTGAGTCAGTCACGCCTGAGCGCATGAGCCCTGTGCCGACATTTTCCGCCTCCAGGGCTGCGTTGGGCACTGCGGCGCCGCTTGGGTCAGTGACCTGCCCGAGGATGGTTCCCGTGGTTTGGGCAGCGGCCGTTGAACAATACAACGCCAAAAGCATCAACATGAATGTTGCTTGGATTCCCACCAGGAAAGACATCTTCTTCATCTTCTGAGCAAACATAATACGCCCTCCTTTGAGCGTTGTTTCGCGGTCCTGACCTCTCTCCTCAACTGAGAAGAGAGAGGTCATAAGCCGCCTTGGCGGTTCGCCAAGCAACCCAACTGCAGCAGCTTGCTGTCGCGTCGTTTGCTGAGCCGGTGGACTTCTTTGGCCCACTCGGCCAGCTTCCGTCGCACCCGATGCCTTAGAGGTCTCTTAATACAGACTCCGATAGGATTTGCCGATCCGTCAGTTCAATCCGCTAGCAGTTAGCATATCTTCATCTCATATGATGAGAAGATGAGAAAATTAACACTGTCCAAGATTGTCTGTCAACAGTAATC
>JACQNR010000102.1 GCA_016202975.1 Acidobacteriota bacterium | reverse complement strand
TCGGGTCTTTACAGGATTTCCGCGGGTCTTCCTCGATGTGCTGCGTGCCGGAGGCGCCGGAGGAGTTCTGGGGCTGTCGAACTACACCCCGGAGTTGTGCGTGGGCATTTACGACGCCTTCCGGAATAGGCAGCTCAAGCTGGCGCGCGACCTGCAGGTGCGGCTCACTTTTCTTTTCGAAAACGTGGCTGTGCCTTTTGGGGTCCCCGGCGTCAAGATGGCGGTCGAGATTTGCGGCTTACACGGCGGACCACCCCGCGCTCCACTCTCTCCACTGAAGGCGGGCGTGCGCAAGATCATTGCGGCAGCCCTTCGCGAGGCCACGCAGGGTCTTGATGTTTGACCTGCGCAGGTCAGAGTGGTAGTTCCCGCCCGATACCCGTGGCAATCGCTCGCCGATAGATCAAGATCGCCGTCGCCATGTCATCCAGTGCGAGGCCCAGATTGATCGTTATCGTTATCTCCCTGTCCGACTCACGCCCCGGTTTCTTCCCGGCTGCAATTTCCCCCAGATCGGCGTAGGGCTCGGGAGTGTCGCGGAAATATCCTGCGCACCGCGTGTATTCCATCTGAGCTTTGTCGTCCGTTGCGAGCTTGTCGGCTTCGCGCATCGCCTCGCCCGTCCAATACGAATCATAATCGACCAGACTCGCGAAGCTTCCCTCCGCGAGCCATCCGGCGGGGATCGTAGGCGTGGGATGTTTCAGGATGGGACCACTGGTCACAACGATGTCGAGATTCCTGACGGCCGCCTCGGCGCTCGTCACTGCATCGACTTTCACGCCCAATCTCCCGGTCATCTCTGCCGCGTAGGCCAGCGCGGCCTCGGGGCGAATGTCGTAAGCTTTCACTTCTTTGACAGGAAATATGCAGGAGAGTGCCTCCAGATTACTTCGCCCCTGCACCCCACAGGCGACGATTCCCACAGAACTCGAATCGGGACGGGCGAGGTACTTCGCCGCCACGGCGGTCGCAGCGCCGGTCCGCATCGCGGTGATCCATGTGCAATCCATGACCGCCAGAGGGAAGCCCGTTTCGGGATCGTTCAAAATCAGGAGGCCGGAAATATAGGGCAGGCTTTTCTCGATGTTTCGGGGATAGCCCGCCACCCACTTGATACCCGCCGATTCCAAGCTGGGAATGTACGCAGGCATGGCGTGTATAAAGGCGTCCGGACGAGTGTGAATCCCCGGCTTGGGAGGCATTTCCGTCCGGCCTTCGCCTTTTTCCCGGAACATGACCTCGAGCGCCCCGATGATTTCCTGCATGGGGAGATTCACTCGTTCCACATCGCCGCGCGAGAGATACAAAATTGAATGACCGGCCATCTTTATCCCCTAATTAGACAATTGGCTCTAGACATCCGAAGGATCGATTCGACAATAGCTATTCATCCGAGAGATAAGGTTTCTCCGCCATTGTCGGGATTCCGCCTCCAGTGTAGGATGAAATGACAGGCCTGCGCATGGACATTTCTTACGCTCGGGTTCCCAATTCGACGCCGCTTCTCCTCGATTATCTTTACCACTTCGAGCGCGTCGCCGAGTTCTACACTGCGCCGCCATTCAAACTTTCAAGTTACCAGGACTTCGCTGGAAAACTGAGCTCGTTGACCATTTCGCGCCAGGCCCTCGCCGACATCCTTATCCGCCAGAACAGGGAGTTTGATGGCTCCCCCCAGGTTTTTGAGAACATTGATCGCCTGAAAAAGGTAGGCACATTTGCTGTTGTCACCGGGCAGCAGATCGGCCTGTTTTCTGGCCCGGCGTTTACACTTTACAAGGCGCTTACCGCCGTGCGGCTGGCGCAATGGCTTTCGGAAAACGGTTTGCCGTCGGTCCCGGTGTTCTGGCTGGCCACCGAAGACCACGACCTAGATGAAGTCTCCAAGGCGGCGGTGCTCGACGAGGATTATGGTCTCGTGGCGGTCTCCAGCCCGGGCGACAGGCCGGCCGCGCACTCGCCGGTGGGTATGGTAAAGCTGACACCGGCCATAACCGAAACACTCGGCCTGCTCGAATCGTCGCTGCCCGCTGGGGGCCCCCGCGACGAAGTGCTGCGGGATCTGCGAGACACATACCAGCCCGACGCAACTTGGAGCCAGGCGTTTGCCAAGTTCATGGCACGCTTGTTCGGCCGCTGGGGAGTTATTTTAGTCGATTCCTGCGATAAGGAATTGCACCAACTCTCGGCTCGGGCTTATACGCGAGCGCTCGATGAACCGGACGCCCTCCGGAGGCGGCTGCTCGACCGCTCCGCCAAGCTGACACAAAGTGGATATCACAGCCAGGTATTTGTCGCTGACGATTCGACGCTGCTGTTTCAAATCCGTGACGGCGCCCGGCAGTCCTTGCATCATCGGAATGGTTATTTTCGTGGGGGCGATCAAGACGGCATTTCCGTCGCCGACCTCATGAGCCGCTTCGAAACCGACCCTCTCACGCTTTCCGGAAACGTCCTGTTGCGCCCCGTGATTCAGGACACGCTGCTACCCACACTGGCCTATGTTGCGGGCCCCTCGGAGCTGGCATATCTCGGCCAAGCGCAGTCAATTTACGAGGCGTTTGGGCGGCCCATGCCAGTGGTTTTTCCGCGTGCTGCCTTCACGCTCGTCGACGCCCGATCGCAGCGCATCCTGGACAAGTATCAAATCTCCGTTGAAGACGTCTGGCAGGGGGAAGAGCCTCTCGGGCGCAAGATTGCGGCCGCCGGATTCTCCGTAGGATGGGACCAACGTTTCGATGCCGCCGGGCAGGACATTACCCGCATCTTTGCGGCCCTTGCCAAGGATATTGAAACGCTCGACCCTACGCTCCTCGATCCGCTCAAGAATACCGGCGAGAAGATGGTGCAACAACTCGAAAAGCTGCGCGCCAAACTCTCGCGGGCCGCGCTCCAGCGCTCCGATCTCTTGACCAAACATCAGCGAGCCTTGCTTCACTTCTTCTATCCCGGTCAGGAACTCCAGGAACGGCAAGTCTCGGGAATTTATTTCCTGGCCCGCGCGGGTTACGGCTTGCTCGACCGTATCCTGGGTGCGATTCAAGTTGATTCTTCCGATCACCAAATCTTGCAATACTAAGTCAATCGCAATACCCCCATCGAGCCGATCCGGTGCGGTTTGCTATAATCAGAGCCGAGTGGCGCAACACGGATTCCACCTGGGGATCGCCAGGCGGAGTTCGTGGCGCTCACGGATAGAATATGACCCAGCCGTTTTCAAAGGAACAAGCAAGGTCGAGCTCCGTGACCATGCAGATCGAGACTCACGCGCGCGTGGAGTTTAAGGACATTACCGGCTCGCTCCAGAAATGTATCGCCGAGTCGGGAGTTCAAAACGGACTGTGCCACCTGTTCATCCCGCACACCACAGCGGCGATTTTGATTAACGAGAATGACGACCCGGCGCTCGCTACGGACTTCGACGAGTTCCTGAAGAGACTTGCTCCGCGGGATGGGCGGTACCATCACAATGACGGCAATTGTGACGCGCACCTGAAGGCGGCCGTCATCGGGTGCGCTAAGACCTTGATGATCGAAGATGGGCGCCTGGTGCTTGGAACGTGGCAGGGCGTGTTCTTTTGCGAATTTGACGGCCCGCGGCGGCGAAACCTACGCGTCAAGATCGTGTCCGATTAAAGCCGATATCCGATTCAGAATTCGTGCGGTGAACCAAATTGATGGCAGGGCCAGGCCTTTACACACAAATCCCGTTCTGCTCGTCGAAGTGTACGTTCTGCAACTTCAGTTCGCGCGTAAGCCCAAGTACGGTGTTCGACAATTATTGCGCTTCGGTTGTAAAGGAGATGGACTGTCTCCCCACAAATCTTCGCGGGGCCGGCGCCAGTGACAACATCTACACGCTGCCCATCGACACCGTTTATTTCGGAGGAGGAACGCCACCGATTTTAGGCATCGAACGGCTGCAAGCCATCGCGGAGAGTATCCGCCGAACCTTTGCGGCGGCAGCGTCTCGCGAATTTACGATTGAAGTGACGCCCGGGTCTCTAAGCCCTGATTCACTCACGGCGCTTCGGAAGCTGGGTGTCGACCGGCTCAGCATCGGAGCGCAGAGTTTTGTTGACCAGGAGCTCGCGTCCGTGGGCCGCCTGCACTCGGCGCGAGACACCATGGAACTGGCTGCGTCTGCGCGCCGCGCAAGTTTCGACAATATCAGCCTGGACTTGATTGCGGGCCTCCCCCATCAAACCCAGGCCTCGTGGCAGGAGTCGCTCGATGCCGCTGAGCGCCTTCGCCCAGAGCATCTTTCTGTTTACATTTTTGAAATCGACGAAAAGAGCCGGCTGGGATCGGAACTACTCAAGCATGGATCGCTTGTTCATGCGAATGACGTTCCGGACGAAGCGTTTGCGGCAGATGCCTACGAAGTCGCGCGCGAGTTCCTGAAGGCCCGCGGTTATTGCCAGTATGAAATCTCAAACTTTGCCTTGCCGGGCCGCGAGTCGCTGCATAACTTGAAGTACTGGCGACTCGAGCCGTACCTCGGTCTCGGCGCAGGGGCTCACTCTTTTGATGGCGCGCATCGCTGGTCGAACACCATTTCGCCGTCGGAATATGCGGCGAAACTTGCGCTCGGCGAGACTCCCATCGCAGATTTTCGAAAAGTTTCTCGAGACGAATTAATTGAAGAGTTCTTCTTCACCGGTTTACGCCAGGCCGACGGGGTCGATCTCTCGAGTGCGGCTCGGCGCTGGTCCGCAACCGACATAGGCCGCTGGCAACCGGTCATCGAAGGCCTGGCCGCGCGCGGTCTTCTCGAACGATGCGGGAATTCGGTGCGCCTTGCGGACTCCGCCTACATTATTTCCAACGAGGTGTTTCAGGAGTTTCTGCCATGAATGAAATCGTGGACCTGCGTAGCGACACCGTGACCAAGCCGACCCCAGCCATGCGCCGGGCGATGGCCGAAGCGGAGGTGGGCGACGACGTGTACCGGGAAGATCCCACTGTAAACCGACTTCAAGACCATGCCGCGGAGATATTCGGCCGCGAGGCGGCACTCTTCGTTCCGTCCGGAACGATGGGCAACCAGGCGGCGATTAAAGTTCACACTCGACACGGTCAGGAAGTTATTGCCGAGCAGCGCGCGCACATCTACAACTACGAGATGGCGATGACCGCCGCGTTTTCCGGATGTCTGGTGCGGCCGATTTGGGCTGAGGACGGAATCCTGAGCTGGGATTTGATCAGCCGGGAAGTTCGCGGGCGAAGCGACCACCGAGCGCGAACAGGTCTCATCTCGCTTGAAAACACATCGAATCTCGCAGGCGGTTCAGTTTATGAGCCCGAGGCCACGGATGAGATTTGCGACCGGGCGCACGAACGCGGCTTGCCAGTACACTTGGATGGCGCAAGGATCTTCAATGCGGCCGCTGCGCTCGGGAAATCCGTTGCTGAGCTCACGGGCAAATTCGATTCCGTCATGTTCTGCCTCTCCAAGGGTTTAAGTGCGCCGGTCGGCTCGATGCTTGTGGGAAGCAAGGAATTCTTCGAGGAAGCGCGTCTGATCCGCAAGATGCTCGGCGGGGGCATGAGGCAGGCGGGCGTATTGGCCGCGGCAGGTATGCTGGCGCTCGAAGAAGGCCCCCGGCAACTTCCCATTGACCACGCCAATGCCCGGTTCCTGGCTCAAGCGCTGGCGGAAATTCCCGGTATCGCCATCAATCCTTCCAAGGTTGTCACCAACATTCTGTTCTTTGATGTGTCCGCCACGGGCCTTGCCGCCGGAGAAGTTTCCGCGCGCCTCGCCACGCAGGGAATCCTGGCCAATGCCGTTTCGGGCACATCGATCCGCATGGTGACACACCGGGACGTCAATCGCGCCGGGTGCGAACGTGCCATCCAAGCTCTTCGGGGGGCCGTCGGTGCGCGGCAGAAAGCCATCGTCACCTAGCTGATACGGCCGCGAATTTCATCTTTTGGTTTGTTCTGCCCGTAGTTCCGCCTGTTTGGCAATGGCGCCGAAATATTGTCGACGGTACGACGTGTCAGAAGGGTCGAGTTTCGTAGCAATGTGGAAGGCTTCGACCGCCCCGTCGATCAGTCCCAACTTCTCCAGAGCATAGCCGAGGCCGTTGTACGCCTCCGCGTCGGTAGGATCGCTGTGAATCGCTTCGAGCATCTCGATGCGCGCGCGCTTCCAGTCTTTGCCCAGGAGGAACGTGATGCCAAGCTCGCGGTGCAGGTCGGAGTTTTCGGGATCGAGCCGGCGGGCGTCCCGCAGTTGTTCCGCGGCTTCATCGATTCGCCCGCGGTAGCGCAGGCGAATGGCATTTTGAATGTGATCGTGCAGCTTCATGCGGAGTTCCGCCGCTCCCATTCCCGGCTCTGCCCCCGGAAGGTTGTCCTCCGAATTTACCTTCAAGGTTTCACCGGGTGAGGGAACAATAAAGCGGGATGTTTTCCTGACGTCCGGACAGCTGATGTGTAGATAGTGGTCCCCGGGTTCGACTGCACCAAGAATCGCCACTCCGGCCTCGCCCGTTTTCGATGGCGGCCCAGAATCGAGATCCACGGAGCAGCCACTGCGCCCCGCGTGAACCTCGACGATGGCCGGAACGGGCGGCTTTTCCTTTTCCCGGGACATCGCAGCGCATGGCCCGAGCCAGGCGCCAGCGAAAAGAATCGAGAGTGCAGGGAGGCTGGAAGCCGATCGGAATGCCAGCATGATCAGAATGTTAGCACAGGAGAAATGCGCACCGCCGCGCCACGTTTCTTGACGGGTATCGACATGTATTATAGCCTAGTCCCGTTCCAACTTTTGAGGCTCGCCGCAAAGGGGCGGATCCAACTCCCTAAACTGCAGAAACGAACCTTCAAACGCGGCCTCGATGAGTTGGAACGGCACTCGTGCGCGGCGGTGACGGCGTAACCACAGTTAACGATGCTACGGCCACCGCGACGCCGTGGAGCGACTTGTTTTTCAAGCGGACCGGAGGAAGGAGCAGTTTATTCGCGGCCTGGAGGTGGAAAAGATTCTCGCGGGCGACCGGCGCGCCATGGCTCGGGCTATTTCCGCCGTCGAGGATGGAACGCCCGAGGGCCATCAGCTGGTCAAGGAGCTTTTTCCTCACAGTGGCAAGGCTTCGGTGATTGGCGTAACAGGATCACCGGGGGTGGGGAAAAGCACTCTGGTCGAAAAGCTTGCGGCGGATTTCCGTCTAAACGGCGAGCGAGTGGGAATTGTCGCCGTGGATCCGACCAGCCCATTTTCGGGCGGCGCCATTCTCGGCGACCGCATCCGGATGCAGTCACTTTTTGCGGATGACGGCGTGTATATTCGCAGCATGGCAACCCGCGGCCATCTGGGCGGCCTGGCCGTATCGGCGCAAGATGTCGTCACGGTGCTCGATGCTGCCGGCTGCGGCGTGGTCCTGATTGAAACCGTGGGGGTCGGTCAGGACGAGGTTGAAATTGCGCGCCACGCTGACGTAACCGTTCTGGTTCTCATTCCTGGCATGGGTGACGACGTTCAAACTTTTAAGGCCGGCGTGATGGAAATTGCCGATATTTACGTCATCAACAAGGCGGACCGCCCGGGCGTGGAGCGTGTCGAGCAGGAGTTGCGCGCCATGCTGGCAATTTCACCGCGACGGAGTGACTGGAGCCCGCCTCTAATCCGGACTGTGGCGACGCAAGGCGAGGGTATTCAAGAACTCCGTGCGGCACTATCGCAATTCCGCGCCTTTGCGGAGAAGAACGCTCTTCGACTTCGCCGCCGTGAGCAATCGCGCGCGCGCCTCTTGGAGACCGTGCGTCAGCGGTTGCTCGAGAAGGTGCTCGGTCAGCTCCCCGCCGAAGCGCTCGACGCCTACGCGGATGATCTGGCGTCGCATCGTCGCGACCCGCATTCGGTGGCGGAGGAACTGCTGAAGAAGGTAGATTTGCGGAAAACGATTTCCTAGCTTCATGAAGATTCATCACATCGGCATCGCAGTCGAATCCCTGAGCGTGGCGATTCCAGCATTCGAAAAGATTCTGGGGCGCGCTCCTGACTCGCAGGAAACCGTGGCCGACCAGAAGGTGCGCGTGGCCGTCTTTAACCTTTCCGGTAGCCGCATCGAACTCCTGGAGGCGACATCACCGGAATCGCCCATCGCGAAATTCATCAGCAAGCGCGGGCAGGGAATTCACCACCTGACGCTTTCCGTTCAGGGATTAGCAGGTCGACTGGGCGAGCTCGAACAAGGCGGGATTCGCCTGATCGATCGAGAGCCGCGCGCGGGCGCGGGCGGCGAGCAGATTGCCTTCCTGCACCCGTCGAGCACTACGGGCGTATTGATCGAACTGGTCGAAGAGGAAGGAGAATAACAACTCCAACGAATCGGCAGGGTGCCTCAACGGGAATGAAACTTGGAAAATTTGGGATCGAAATACTTTCGGATGGCACGTTTGCCCTGGATGGTGGGCAGATGTTCGGAGTTGTTCCAAAGGCGCTCTGGGAGCGCAAGCTCCCGGCGGACGGACGGAACCGCGTGCGACTTGGTCTCAACTGCCTGTTGGTGCATACCGGGACGCAGAATGTGCTCATCGAAACCGGAATCGGTGACAAGTTCGAGCCCAAATTCACCGACATTTACGGTGTCGCGAAGACGACGACGCTTTTCGTGGAACTCGAAAAGCGCGGCCTCAAGCCGGATGACATCGGCGCAGTCATCAACACGCACCTCCACTTCGACCATTGCGGGTGGAATACGCGCGTCGAAAACGGGCGCTTGATTGCCACGTTTCCGCGCGCCCGGTATTACATTCAGGAAGGCGAGTGGGAGCACGCGCTCCATCCCACCGAGCGCGACGCGGCAAGCTACCGGATCGATTTCTTCCGCCCGGCCGAGAACCGGACCGAATTCATTCGCGGCAGTCAGGAGATCATGCCGGGTATTCGCGTCGAGGTGCTCGCGGGCCACACCCGGGACATGCAGTGCGTCTGGATCGAATCGGAAGGGGAGTCCGCGTGTTTCATCGGGGACCTGGTCCCGACTCGGATGCATCTGCCTTACCCGTGGATCATGGCATTTGATCTCTACCCACTCGAGACTCTCGCCAATAAGCGGCGCTTGCTCCCTCAACTCGCGGAGCGCAATGCGCTGGTGATATTCCCGCATGACGTTGACGAGCCCTGTGTGCGGCTGCGTGAGGAAGACGGCAAAATCGTGGCGGACCCCGTTGGCTTGACGGCCTAAGCCAGTTCGAAAGGATGCAAGTTATGGCGAAAGCAGAAATTGGAATTATCGGGGGAAGCGGGCTCTACGCCATGCCCGGCGTCGAGAAGGCTCGCGAGGTCCGCCAAACGACGCCCTTCGGCCGGCCATCAGACGCCTACGTCGTGGGCCGGCTCGAGGGCCGAAGCGTAGCATTTCTCGCGCGACACGGGCGCGGGCACGTTCTGATGCCGTCGGAAATCAACTACCGCGCCAATATTTTTGGCTTTAAAAAGTTTGGGGTCGAGCGAATCATATCCGTCAGTGCCGTAGGCTCGCTGCGCGAGGACATGCGCCCGCTCGATGTCGTTCTCCCTTCTCAGTTTTTCGACCGCACCAAGGACAGGCCGTCCACTTTTTTCGGCGGCGGGATCGTCGCCCATATCAGTTTCGGCGATCCGGTCTGCCCGGGTATCGTCGAGGTGCTCGCTCAAACGTGCAAATCAATGGGCCTGAGTTTCCACCAGGGTGGCACGTACGTCTGCATGGAAGGGCCAGCATTTTCGACCAAGGCGGAATCGTCCACCTACCGCGCTTGGGGCATGGATGTCATTGGCATGACCAACCTCCAGGAAGCCAAGCTCGCGCGCGAGGCGGAAATCTGCTACGCCACCATGGCCATGGTGACCGACTACGATTGCTGGCATCCGGATCATGATGCGGTGACGGTGAACCAGATCATCGATTACCTGAATCGGAATACGGAGCACGCGCAGAGTATTATCCGGAAGGCCGTGCGCGGGCTGCCCCGGGAGCGAAGCTGTAAGTGCGGCTCGGCGCTCAGCCACGCGCTCATTACCGACCAGAAGAAAATTCCCGCCGCCGCGAGGAGGCGCCTCGCGCCGCTCGTCGGGAAATATCTTAAATAACAGGGTCAACCAAGCCTCGGGGGATTGAAAATGTCGCTGCTCGTCGTCGGTTCGGTGGCGTTTGATTCGATCCAATCGCCGTATGGAAGAATCGAAAACGCTTTGGGAGGCGCGGCGACTTACTTTAGTGTCTCGGCAAGCTGGTTTGTGCCGGTTCGGATGCTAGCCGTGGTTGGCGAAGATTTTGGCGCGAAAGAGATGGACGTCTTTACACGCCGGGGAATTGACACCGACGGGCTGGAACACGTCGCCGGAAAAACTTTTCGCTGGGCCGGCGAATATTCCGGCACCATGAACGAGGCAAAGACGCTCGATACGCAGCTTAACGTCTTTGAGACATTTGCTCCGCGCGTGCCGCCTTCGTATCAATCAAGCGAATTTGTCTTCCTCGCCAACATCCACCCCGCGCTGCAACTCCACGTACGCCAGCAATTGCCCGGTGCGCGCGCCGTGGGACTCGACTCGATGAACCTCTGGATCCGCGAGACACCGGAGGACTTGAAGAAGGCCCTTGCCGTCGTCGACATCCTGATTATCAACGAAGCCGAAGCCCGGATGCTTTCGGGGGATATGAACCTTCGCCGCGCCGCCGCCGTGCTCCGAAGGATGGGGCCGCGCATCGTGGTCCTCAAGCGCGGGGAGTATGGCGCCAGTCTCTTTACCGAGGGCTCGTCCTTTTCGGCCCCTGGACTTCCGCTCGAAATAGTCAAGGACCCGACGGGAGCAGGCGACACGTTTGCCGGGGGATTTATGGGCCACCTCGCAAAGGTCGGCGATCTGTCGGAAAGCCATCTGCGGCGCGCCGTCATTTACGGCTCGGTGATGGCCAGCTTCGCCGTGGAGGATTTCGGCCTCGCCCGATTGTTGAAACTGGACGCCTCCCAAATCGCCGCGCGCTATCGCGAATTTCAAAACCTCACCCAATTCGATGCGGGATAACGCACTGCTTCAATCGAACCCTTCCGAGTTGCTTGGCATCAAGACGCGTCTGACAGTGGCCGCAGTGATTGTCATCGTGGCATCGGCGAGCCTTGCATTCTTTTTTTCGCGCGGCCTCATCAATCTCTACGGCGATTCCATGGCGCACCTTGAAGGAGCGCGGCGCATTCTCGATTCCCGAACGCCCGGATACATCGAAATCGGCACGGTCTGGCTTCCGGTTCCGCACTTGCTGATGTCGCTGCCCGCCCAAAATGATTTTCTCTGGCGCACGGGCCTCGCGGGGGGGGTGATTTCGACGCTGGCGTTTATCCTGGCCTGCTGGATCATTTTCAGGTTGAGTTGCAGGATGAACGTCAGTCTCATGGCGGGAATCGCCGCGCTCGCCGGTTTCATGCTGTGCCCCAACATGCTCTACCTTGCTAGTACACCGCTGACCGAACCGCTGGCCGTTCTATTTGTCCTGCTCATGGTGTATGAACTTCTTAAATTCCGCGAAACGGGCAAGAGCGGGGCGCTCGTTGCGGCGGCACTTGCGGGCTTTGTGGGTACGTTAACTCGCTACGAGTGCTGGTCGTTGTTACCGTTCGCGGCTCTTTTCGTCTTTTGGGCCAAGGCAGGGAATCGGAGTGAGCGCTTTCGAGGCGCGTTGGTATTTTCCCTCGTCGCGGGAGCGGGACCGCTCCTCTGGGTTCTTCACAACGCTTACCGATTCGAAAACCCTTTGGCATTTTATGAAGGGCCATTTTCCGCCAAGGGGATTTACGCGCGCCAGCTCGCCACCACCGCATTCCGACTGCCGACCGACGGGAGTTATCTTGTTTCGATACGCTATTACCTCGAGGATTTGAGGCTCGTGATCGGTGTCTGGCCTCTCGTACTCTGCCTCCTTGGGATCATGGCCTGGGCGGCCGACGCGTCCCGGCGTGCGCAGCGGGCCGCGGCGCTGCTTTTGCTCGTGCCGTTCCCGTTTCACATTCAATCCATGGCGAAGGCGGCAGTTCCTCTTTACGTCCCGACGCTCTTCCCGAATACATATTGGAATCTGCGCCTGGGAGCTGAAATGCTACCCGCCGCAGCGCTTTTCCCCGCGTTTCTCATCCCACTCGGAGGCTCGCGCCGGCTCAGGACGGGAGTTCTTGCGACCATATTGTGCATTATCGGTCTCCAGTGTTGGTGGACGGCGCGATTCGGCGCGGCAGAACTCGCTGTGGCCAGGGAGGGCGTGCTGAACTCGCCGTGTCGAACCAGAAGGCAGCAGCTACTCACCGAGTACCTTCGCGCACACTACGACGGCGGCCCAATCCTGCTTGCTGCAGGAAAGTGGCCATGCGCTCTGCCTGAGGTGGGGATTGCGTTCCGGCAAACGGTCAGCGACGCAAGTACCGAGGCCTGGCGAAAAGCCAGCATGCAGCCCGAAACAATCGTGGAGTGGATTGTGCGAGGAAACGACGAGCCTGTAGACTGGTTGATGCGCGCTCACCCGGAGGCATTTGGGCGATTTGAAATTGTGTTTCTGGAAAACGTTCCCGGTGAGGGAAGTCTGACGGTATACCGAAAAAAGCCAGATTAGCAGATTCGCCTGGTGCTGAAGGAGACCGATGTCAAAAAGGACTCGAATTCACTTTACGAAGCTGCACGGCCTGGGGAACGACTTCATTGTCGTCCGGGCGCAGGGTCTGCCCCGTTCGCTTCCTCGCCTGGCGCGGGCGATTTGCCGTCGCACCACCGGCATCGGAGCTGACGGGCTGTTGGTTCTTGCGGCGCCGCGGGGAAACGGGGTGCCCGCTAGCCTGCGCTTTTTCAATTCCGATGGGAGCGAGGCAGAGATGTCGGGCAACGGCATCCGCTGCGCGGGCGCCTATATGCTTTCCCAAAAGCTTGGCCGCAGCCCTCTCGCGATTTCCACACCTGCCGGCCTAAAGTTCTTGCGTCTAATCGGCTCAAGGCGCGGGAAGTGGCATTTTCGCGTCGCGATGGGCAGGCCCATTCTCAACCCGGCTCAAATCCCGTTTACAGGAGAAAAGGGAGCCGGCCCTGTTACAGGCTTCCGGTTGCGCACGAAGTGTGGCGATGTCGCGGGTACGGTGACCTCCATGGGCAATCCCCACTGCTCGATTTTCGTGCGCGATTTCGCCAAGCTCGATTGGCAGGAGATGGGCCGCGAGATCGAGCGGGACAAACTGTTCCCCCATCGGACCAACGTGGAGTTCGTCAAGATCTTGTCCTCAAAAGCCATCGAAGTCCGTTACTGGGAACGCGGCGTGGGAAAAACTATGTCCTCAGGCACGGGGTCCTGCGCGGCGGCGGTCGCGTCAATCTTGAACGGGAAAACGGGACGCAAGGTTCGAGTCCACACGCTTGCTGGAATAT
>JACQNR010000092.1 GCA_016202975.1 Acidobacteriota bacterium | reverse complement strand
GGGAAGCGCACTTCCAGTTGCTTGAGCGAGGTGCCTTCGAAGTAAGTGGATTCCGCCGCGCGCGCCACGATGCCGCAGGTGCGGATATGGTCCTGAACTTTTTCCATCAGCAGGCGCGACTGGCGCTCGCCCTTGGAGAGGAAGATCCAGGTGGTTTTGTATTCCAGGCATTTGAAGACGGCGCGCAGCGTCGCGGCAAACGAGTAGCCAATCTGGCGCGCCTTGACGGCGATCTTGAGCTTGGAATCGTCTTCCACCCATCGGCGCTGGTAGGCGAGCAGGTTGATGGCAGCCGATTTTGGATTGTGGATTTTCGATTTTAGATTGGACTGGTCCGGCCTCACCGCGCTGCGTTCCTCGGGAGTCGACCACCCCTTAGTCCCCTCCTTACTAAGGAGGGGAGTTGATGAAGCTAGATTTTCCTCCTTATCAAGGAGGGAATCTGTGGTGGTTAAATTCCCCTCACTGTTACGAAGGGGAGTTGAAGCATCCGCCTCCTTGCCAAGCAGAGGCGCCGCGGATACTAAATTCCCCTCCTTGTTAAGGAGGGGAGTTGTCGTGATTGAATTCTCCTCACTGTTACGGAGGGGAGTTGAAGCATCCGCCTCCTTGTCAAGCAGGGGCGCCGCGGATACTAAATTCCCCTCCTTGTTAAGGAGGGGTGTCCCGGCTTGCCGGGACGGGGTGGTTGGCTTGTCCGCGGACATGGCAGACAGCGCTATGTGTGCGCCACCCTGCGCCGCCACGCCCGCGCGCAATCTCGGATTAGGCGCGACCGCAGAAGTGTCCGTCAGCGGCGTCGGTGCGCCAGCCTCGCCCCTCACCCGCCCCGATTGAATCCGGGCACCCTCTCCCTGGGGGAGAGGGCGGGAATCTGCGGGGTGGAGGGCGCGACCTGCCCGGACCTCGAGTCCCGAGTCCCTAGCCCCAAGTCCCGTTTCTTCAGCCTTGGGCGGGCGTTTCCGTGTTTTCGTAGTTAAACGGTTGCTTGATGATGCCATAAATTTCCCGGATCTTTTCGAGCGTGCCAGCTTCCAACTTCCCCGCCTCCATCAGGCTGCGGAACTCCTTGCGGAGGTGCTTCAGCCTCTCGACGGCGGTGTCGTACTTGATGTCCTCGTAGCGCAGGCGGCTTTGGAGCAGCCGGTTCTCCCTGGCCTGTCCTCTTTCCTTCAGGGCCATGTAGCGCTTGCGCAGCTTCAAATTCTCGCGCGAGAGGCGAATGACCTCGGCGTCCTTGATGGTGAGGCTGCCCGCCCGCTTGTTCGTGAGCCCCATGTATCCGGCCATCAGGGCGGAGTTCGCGAGCTCGACGAGCGTGTGGTCCGCTTCGGGATTTCCCAGTGCCTGGCGCAGCTTCGCCACGCCCTCGACCGTCTGTTCCACGCGCCGCTTCTGTAAGTCGAGGTGCGTGCGGAAGTGGGCGAGGATGGCGCCGTCGGAGATTTCGGGCCCGCCCCGGGCGATCACCGCCTCGGCGATGTCTTCCACCGCCAGGCCCGCGACCAGCATCTCCTCGACGAACGGGAGCCACTCTTCCTGAATCAGCGGGCGCGGGGCGCTCGCAGCCGCATCCACGCCTTGCGGTGGACGGGCGGCGGCGGGCGGTGGGGTTGCTTCCATTTTCATCGCTGTCGCTCCACGTACACCCCTTCGTCGGCGGGCAGGCGGCCATCGTGATAGTCGATCCCCCGGGCGGTGACCTTGACCAGTTCCACTTTCCGCCGCGGCTGAAGGCTCGCCGCATCCTCGATCGCTACGAAACCCTTTTCCGAGAGGTACGCAAGGTGAAATCGCAGTTCCTCCATGGGCACGGGATAGCCGAACAGATCCAGTTCGCCTTGCAGGAGCGGGAGTGTCACCGCTTGCGGGTATACGAGTGCGAGGTAGTAGAGAATTTTTCCGCGAACGACGTCTTTCTGACGTGTAACCATGCGTGTTCACTCCCCGGCGGCGATAGCCGAAACAGGAAACTGGAAAATGCAAACTCGAAACTGGAAATTCAAAACTCGACCCCCATCACTGCGACCGTGGTTTTCGGATGTCGCTGACCTCCATTCCCCAATCCCCTTTCCCGCCGCCGGCGATCCGTGATTTGCAGTCTGAAATCTCGAATCTGAAATTCCCCCCAACACCATCGGCTGCCGGCTGGCGACTGCTCTCTGCCTACTGCCTCCCTCGCTCTCCCACGCACTCGGCCGGCGAGAAAGTGCGGCAGGGCATCAAACCGATTTCGTGATGCATGGCCTTGAGCGCGATGAGAATTTCCTGGTGCTCAAAGCTTTCGTGCGTGTCTCGCTGCTCGACCGAGGCCGCCAGGCGCGAGAGTGCTTCCGCCTGCGAGCGCTGCGCCGAAAGAAACTGCTCGATGTAGTCGCGCGCCACCCCCAGCAAGCCTTCCGATTGGTTGCGCCGAAGCTCCATAGATTTCTCAATCCAGTGGTGAGCCAGCCGTAGCGTGCCGTAACCAAATCCCATCAGCACCACAATCCCCGGCCCCCACCACAGCGCGAACTGTTCGAGGTTTTCAGGCACATGCCCTCCGGGCTGGATTGAAGATTGATAATTGAAAATTGATAATTGATGACTGAGTTGCGCCTTCTCGACGAGGGGTTCTCCCGTGTTTCAATTTGCAATTTTCAATTCTCAATTTTCAATCTCCCCTACAGCGCCACCGCCATCCCAATCACCATGCCTACGCCCACGTACTGGAGCGCGCGGCCGAATTTGCGCAGGCGCGAGCCTCGCGCCGCCTTGAGCTCGGCGCGATACTGCTCCTCCAATCGCGCCGCCGTGGCGTCCTTGGCCTTGATCGCCTCGCCCAACTGCAGCGCGGAACGCTTCGCTGCTTCGAGCGCCGCACGGCTCAGTTCGGCGCGCTCCTCGCAATTCGCGATCAGCTGGTCCTGCACCTTCGATTGCTCGCGGCAGGAGTCGAGCGCGGGGTCCGGGATCCGGGACTCGGGGCTCGGGCCCTGAAAACTGGAATCGGGAAGCTGGAAACTGGAAACTGGAAAATCGCCCTCGGGGTGTCTGTCGCCGGGAATCTGAGGCTTCAAATCCTGCGCCGGACCAGTTTCCAAATTCCGATTCCTAATTTCCTCGTCGCGCCCCAACATCCGAGGCTCGACTCGCGCTGGGTCCGGCCGCAAATCCGCTCGCCCTGCCAGCTCATTGTGGCCAGGGGTGACCGCGCGCCGGACCCGGGCGCGTTCCTCCTCGCGGAGGGAATCGAGGCGGGCGCGCAATGCGGCCGCGTCCCGCTCAAGCGCCGTGCGGCGCGACTCCAGGTCGCGAATCAGCAGCTCGTTCGCGCGCGACTCTTGAATGGCGCTTTCCGCCTTGCGACGCAACTCGACCACTTGCGACTCAGCTTCGCGTCGCACCGCGCCCAGCTCCGCCTCGCGCTTCACGCGCGCATCGTGCTCTGCCAGCCAAACCAGCGCCAGGAGCGCGCACAAGGCGATCATCGCCACGCGCGCGTGCGCCTGCAGCCATGCCCACGCCGGCTTTGCGTTTTCCCACCATTTCCGGATTTGTGTGGCCGCCTGTTTCACGCTGGGTGTGGGCATGTCTGGAATCTCAAATCTCAAATTCGGTTTCTCCGTCCCTCTGTGGCTATTCCTTTTTCCCGAAAACGCGCTGCACCGTTTCGCCCGCTTTGCCCAGGCCGTAGAGCGTGGCGATGAAAATCGTCAGCCCCTCGAGCCCCGGCAGCGCGGCCGTCTTCCACACGATCCGCGAGACCCATACGCACGCACTGACCAGGGCCAGAAAAGTCCCCACCCGGCTGAAGCTCGCCGTGCCGGATTCGGAGAAAAGTTGACTCAGAAATTGCTTCATCGAACTCCGCCACCTTCATCAGTCAGTGAGTACACAAGATGGAGGTTACTCAATCACTTAATCACACAATGGTAGAGTTCCATCCGCCGCAAACCGTTCTCAACATACTTCGGGTCCGTGGTCGCGCCGTACGGCTGGCCCGTGTTCCAGCAGCGGAACATCTCGGCAAAATCGCGTGCCAGGTTGAGCTGGTAACGCTCGGCGAAGTCCGCCAGCAGCTCGAGCGCCACGCGGAAGTGGAAGCGCGGCTCGAGCAGATCGCGCGGCGTTCCGCCCCGTCCCACCATGTGGTAGCCCATAATCTGCGTGAGCCCCCAGGAGGTGGCGAGCTCGCGCAGCGCCTCGTCGGGCGACGGCGCCAGGCGCGAGGCATGCGCCGAGGTGAACCCGGACGTGAGAAATTCCGCGTGGTATGCCGGGCTCTTGGGACTAAGAATCTCGGCCACTTCGGCCGCCAATCCGGCGCGCGTCACGCGGCCATAGCGCCGTGACTTGCCCTCTGCTGCGCTGACCAGATGACGGTAAACCGACGGCTCGAACCGCAACGCGTTGGGGTCCCCCGCCGACTCGTTGGCAACGAGCGCTGCGAGGAAATTGGGCGGCACAGACGAATACCGGCACGCCTCGCGAATCACCCCGGCCCAACGGACGCGCACGCGGGCCATCAGCACTTGCCCGGCGGTCGCGGCTCGCCCACCTGCTCGGCTTGGGAGCGCCTGCGCGCAGACGTCGGGTTCGTGGAGCATGGCTCTCCGTGGATTCATAGTCACCACAGCCAGGGCCCAGTGCCTTCGCCCTACGTGAACAGACTAGTACGGCGATTTGAGATTCTGGCGACCCTCAGGAAGTGTGGGACGGAATTTGTGTCTTGTTCCGTCGTGGTCGCGCTAAACTGCTGATCTGTAATGCGAGCTGTAGTGCAACGCGTCAAACGGGCCGACGTAAGAGTGGGCCGCCGTCTCGTCGGCGAGATAGGAACCGGACTCCTTGTGCTGGCAGGTGTCGCGGACAATGACACCTCCGAGAGTGTTGATTGGATGGCCGAGAAGATTGTCAACCTCCGCGTGTTCGATGACGAGGAAGGCAAAATGAACCGGACGCTCGCCGAGGCGGGCGGTGCGATCCTGTGTGTGTCGCAGTTTACGCTGATGGGGGATTGTCGCAAGGGCAGAAGGCCCAGCTACGATCGAGCTGCGGCACCCGAAACGGCGAGGTCGATTTATGAACTCCTAGTTGCAGCCTTGCGCGTCCGCGGAGCGCGAGTCGAAACGGGCGAGTTTCGGGCCCTGATGGACGTCGAACTCGTCAACGACGGTCCTGTGACGCTGCTTCTCGATTCAGAGAAATTGTTCTAAGCGGGCAATTAGGGGGCGGCACTAAACATAGCACTCGAAGAGAGCCGTATCGCAGTCTTCTCGCAGGTTGATGAAAAAGTCGAAAAAAACGCTTGTTTTGCCGTACTTTAACAATCGTAAGTTCCTTGTTTTCAGCATAGGCTATATCCCTAGTCAGCACGAAAAAGGGTTTTTCATCAATCTGCTAGGAAGCCAAAATTGAGGGTTGGGGCTAGATGAGGATTTCCATGCCTTCGTAGGCGGCGAGAGAGTTTGAGAAGCGAGCTTGGGCATTGACCTGGAGCTGGTCGATTTCCGCGTCGCTGCGGTCCGGGTCGTGATGGAAGAGAATCAGCCGGCGGACGCCCACCTCCTGGCAGATGCGGACGCCTTCCTCCCAGGTATTGTGGCCCCAGCCCCGGTTCCGCCCGCGAATCTGGTCCCAGGAATATTGGCAATCGAAGATGAGCGTGTCGGCGCCCTGCGCCAGTTCCATGATGGCCCGATCGCTCGCCGGGTCGCCCGGTTCGTTGTCGGTTGCGTAGTGCAGCACCTTGCCATTGCTCTCGATACGGAAAGAGAGGCAACCCTGGGGGTGATTCACGCGCCGGGCTTTGATGGTGAAGTCGTCGAGTTGAATGGGCGCCTGGTGGATCTCGGTGAAGTTCCGACGCGCCAGCATGGCCGTCATATCCACGGGGAAGTAGGGGTAAGCCATCTGGCCTTCCAGGGCTTCCTCGACACTCGCCCCCGGTAGGCGGTAGGAATAGAAGTGAAACTGATTCTCTTTGCTGTAGAGCGGGGCGAAGAATGGAAGTCCCTGAATGTGATCCCAGTGGTAATGGCTCAGCAGCACATGGGCCCGGATGGGTTTTGATCCGAACTCGCCGAGCAGCGCCTTGCCCAGCATGCGCATTCCACTGCCGCAATCCACGATGAGGAGGCTGCCGTTTTCGGAGCGAACTTCCAGGCAGGGCGTATTGCCGCCATACCTGAGATTTTCGCTTTGGGGAGTAGGTGTGGAGCCTCGCACTCCCCAGAACCTGATGCGCATAAAGTCAACCCGGGCCGACTACCAGACCCCAACTGCCGGAAATCGTACACCAGAATTGACACTACGCGCCAAGTAAAATGTGTCTGGAATATTGATAGTGAAGAGAGAGGGGCAGATTGCAATGAAATCATTAGTACGTGGACTCCAATGTAAAGGCTGTTGCCAGGGACTGTAAGAAGTAAGAGGGCGGGAATTTTCCCGCCCTCGATGTTTTGCAGATCGGTTGACCGCAGGCAATCCCATAGTCCGGTTATTTGGGCTGCGGGACGATGCGGAGGTAAGGTCGGGGAGCTTTCCAGCCGCCCGGGAATTTTTCTTTCGCTTCCGCTTCCGCTACTGAGGGCAGGATGATGACATCATCGCCCTGCTTCCAGTTCACGGGCGTGGCCACCTTGTGCATGGCGGTGAGCTGCATGGAATCGATGACCCGCAGCACTTCGTCAAAGTTGCGCCCCGTGCTCATGGGGTAGCTGAGCATGAGTTTGATTTTCTTGTCTGGGCCAACCACAAATACGGTGCGCACGGTGGCATTATCTGCCGCGGTTCGTCCCGCGCAGGTTTCACCGGCTTCGGCGGGCAGCATGCCATAGAGTTTCGCCACTTTGAGCTCGGGGTCGCCGATCATGGGGTAATCGACCTTGTGGCCCTGGGTTTCCTCGATATCGGATTTCCACTTCTTGTGGTCTTCGACCGTGTCGATGCTCAGCCCGATGATCTTGACGTTCCTCTTCTCAAAATCCTTCTTCAGCCCGGCCATGTACCCGAGTTCCGTGGTGCACACGGGAGTAAAGTCTTTGGGATGCGAAAACAGAACGGCCCAGCCGTCGCCGAGCCATTCGTGGAATTTGATCGGTCCATGCGTGGTCTCAGCCGTAAAGTCGGGGGCAGTGTCGTTGATACGTAGTGACATGGTAGCCTCCTCGCTTGAATTACTGTTTTGGGGATTGTCCTAGAATATTCATTCTACGCAGGCCCGTTTTGGTGTGTCAAGCCGAACACGCGGTTGGAACAGCCTTGGTACATCGTATCCCCCCTGTGGGGTTGAAGTGTTTGAGTGAGAGGAGGAGGAGAGAGATGGCTGCCTTGGTGGGGGGGGACCAAGGCAGCGGGCAGCGGGCTTAGAATCAGCCGCCTATGCCGGCTCC
>JACQNR010000067.1 GCA_016202975.1 Acidobacteriota bacterium | reverse complement strand
GACCGCCTGCGCGGACATGCTCAGATGCATGCCGAAGACTTGAGCGATGAAGAGGACCGTCACGCCTTCGAAGAGCGCCGTGCCGTTCATGTTGATGGTGGCGCCCAGCGGGAGGACGAAGCCGCCGATGTTGGGCGGGATTCGCAGCGAGGTTTCGCTGATGCGCAGCGAGACCGGCAAAGTGGCATTGGAGGAACTGGTCGAAAACGCCGTCACGATAACCGGCCAGATGGCCCGAAAGAATCCGCGCGGGCTTCGCCCGCCGAAAACAAGAACGAGCAGCGGGTAGACGACGAACTCGACAATGGCGAGGCCCGCCAGCACCGTGACAACGTACCAGCCCAGCCGTGCCAGAAGGTCAAAGCCGAAGCGGGCCGCGACGCTGAAGATCAGGCAGAAGACACCCACGGGCGCGACCTTCATCACCAGATCAATGATGGCGATGACGACGTCGGCCAGACCCACGAGCGTGTCGGCGAGGGCCATCGTGCGCGCGCTGTGAATCCCCGCGAGCGCCACGCCGAAGACCAGAGAAAAGAAAATCACTCCCAGCATGTCGCCTTGCGCTGCAGCGGCGATAGGATTGCGCGGCACGATATTGACCAGCGTGTGAATGCCGAAACTCGACTGGCCCGCGGCCGCGCGGGATTCCTTGGCCTGCTGGCTGTAGGTTGCCAGG
The DNA here is from genome assembly GCA_016202975.1 of Acidobacteriota bacterium. Lineage (GTDB taxonomy): Bacteria > Acidobacteriota > Terriglobia > UBA7540 > UBA7540 > JACQNR01. The sequence continues at coordinate 2,445 of JACQNR010000067.1, read as the reverse complement.
AGCCTGTCGCGGGTTTCGAGGTCGAGCCCGTCGCCAGGCTGGATGATGTTGACGAGGGTCAGCCCTATCGTCACTGAGAGAGCCGTAACCAAGAGGAAATACACCATGGTCTTCGTCCCGACTCGCCCCAGGTGGCGCAGGTCGCCGAGGCTTGATACACCAAGCGTCAGTGTGGCGAAAACCAGCGGCACGACGACCATGATCAGCGAGCGGAGCCAGATTTGCCCCAGGGGTTCGGTGGAGTAGCGGATGAAGGATTCGAGGCGGGGATCGCCTCCCGCGGCCAGGTTGGCGACCACGCCGGCCACCGCCCCGGCGACCAGCCCCGTGAGAATGCGCGTCGCGTTCCGATTCGTCTGGCGGTTTCCATCGGCCATGGTGGCGGAGGCATCGTTCATGCTCGTGCGCGCTCTCCCTGATGCGTGTCGCGGAATGGAGGTCAGACCCCACGGGATTGTTATGCATGTGGAGCCAGCATTTCCAGCAATTTCTTCTCCGACCCTTGTGCGGCCAGAACGCATTGCGTGACCTCCCGGCAGGCTGAAAGCGAGAGCAAACCTCCGGGGATGGTGTGGTTCAGAGTTCAATAGAATCGTGATAACATCTGTCCACTGAGCCGCGAGGCATGGAATGACACGATATAGCTTATATCTCGGCGACTGCCTGTCGTGGATGGAGAAGCGAGAAGCACAGTCCATCACCTCTATCGTTACTGATCCCCCATACGGCCTGAAAGAATACACCGCTGCGGAGAAGGAGAAGCTTCGCAACGGTCATGGCGGAGTGTGGAGAATTCCGCCATCGTTCGACGGCTGCAAGCGGCAGCCTTTACCCCGTTTCACGGTACTTACTGATGCCGAGCGTCAGAGACTCCGCAGCTTTTTCTCGCAATTCGCCCAGCGTGCGATCCGTGTGCTGGTTCCGGGCGGCCATTTGTTTATAGCCACAAATCCCTTGCTCTCACATCTTGTTTACTTGCCGCTGATGGAGGCCGGGTTTGAGAAGCGCGGCGAAGTCATTCGGCTGGTTAAAACGCTGCGAGGCGGCGACCGCCCCAAGAACGCCCACAGCGAGTTTGCCCACGTGACCGTGATGCCACGTTCGGGTTGGGAGCCATGGGGGGTGTTTCGCAAACCCTGCGAAGGACGCGTTCAGGATAACCTTCGCAAATGGAAATCCGGCGGACTACGACGGATTTCGTCGGACAAACCCTTCGAAGATGTCATTCGCTCGGCTCCGACCCGCGCTGCAGAACGAGCTATCGCTCCGCATCCTTCCTTGAAGCCGCAGGCCTTCATGCGGCAACTCGTTCGCGCCTCGCTTCCTTTGGGGGTCGGGACGGTGTTGGATCCCTTTATGGGGGGCGGATCGACGATTGCCGCCGCGTTGGCTGTGGGGTACGAGAGCATCGGTATCGAAAGCGATCCTGTGTTCTACCGCATGGCCGAGCGGGCTATTCCCAAGCTCGCGGAGTTTGGCAGCGAAGACAAGCCCTCGGTCACCGCTTCCGTTCGTCGCGCCCCACGTGACGAACGAATCTTTTCATTGCAGTTCTGAAGAACAATCTGCGGGAGTGACATGTGGCGTTTGATTCGGAAGGATTCAACCGGCAAATTGCACTGCCTCCAGAACTAAAGGTGTCCCACATTCGAAAGGCTGTCGAGTATATCGAGCGAGAAGCCACCGACCTTGTTGAAGTCTACTTCGAACAAGCGAACGTGTTCAGCGGGTTGGTCGGAATATTCGGCGTCCGAGCCCTTCATTCCTTGAGCCCCTACAAGAAGCATAAGCACCCCGATGTTGCACAGCAGCGCTTCCCCGACTTGTCCCTCGGCGGGAAGTTGAATCCACCTCCCAAACAGGCACTCGAGTCGAAAGGAACCACTCGTCCGTGGGCCCTGCAATCGCATTACAATCACCCGGGTTGGTACATTGTTTGGCGCTATCTAGTCGATCCCGCGAAGATCATCAAGGCTGGAAAGTCCGTCGTGATCTGGCGCGTCGATGTTGCATTCCTCCGCCAAGAAGATTGGAAATACGAAGGAAGCAAGGCCGCTGAGGGCCGAGGCGGGCGGACCCATACATTTGGCGTAAAGCAACCTGCCGATCGCTTCTCAAGCGCCATTGCATACTGCCATCCCAAGATCGTCCTGCGCCAGAGCAGACCAACCCTTGCCAATGGCGTGGCGTGATTTGATGGGGTGACACCCCCGCCAAGACCGACAGGAATACGGAGACACAGCCGGAGGGGTTGTTTTGATTTAAGCGGCGATCTGTGATCGCCGAGACTGGGGCGGCGAACACAGTTCGCCGCTACAACGGAAGGGAGGCGGCATGAAGAAGGTTGGCGGGTTGTTGGGAATCGTGATCGCCCTGGGCGTAGGATACTTCATCTTCAAGACACAGATGACACAGGGGCCCGCGGGCGGCGCGCCGCCGCAGCAG
>JACQNR010000073.1 GCA_016202975.1 Acidobacteriota bacterium | reverse complement strand
TTTCACCGATCCGTTGTGAGTATATTGGGGGCTTTGAAGATCATGAGGCCGGGAGGCATTGTACCATTTATGCTCACTTCTGAAACGACGCGAATTCCTAACCAGCCCCCCGAAATACTTCGCGGCCCCAGTGTCACTTTCGGTTTTGTGCATGCCCAGGGCGGATAGCACTTGGGAGGAGGAATCTGAAGGTCGCGGCAAATTTTGCGGACAAGGAAGTCATCGACTTCCCGATGGCGCGGCACGGTGGAAGTCCTTAGTGCCTTCGGATTAAAGTAAACGGAGTGACGCGAACCCTCGAGGAGAAGCTCACATCCCAGTCCAGCGAGGTGGTGCAGAAACTCGCGACGCTTCATGCGCGGGCCTCAGACCCGCACCGTGATGGGTTCGCGGCGAGCATCGCGAGCGCCGGCTGCGGCCAGTTGGCGGTTGGTCTCAAGAATGAGGCGAAGCGCTTCCCGCAGGTTGCGCCGAGCTTCGGCAAGCGTTCGCCCTTGCGTGTTGACGCCGGGTATTTCCTCTACGTAGGCGACGTACCACCTGTTCCGTTTCTGAATGACAGCCGTGAATTCTCGCTGCATCATTTTGCTCCGTTGAAATTCTAACAGATCGTCGGAGTGCCGATTCGGACATTAAGCATACGGCTTTCCTCTCTGTGCTATTTGCATCATGGCTATCTTCGAAGGCGGAAATGGCCACCAGCACCGAAGCACCCCTCGTTGAAAGCCGTCGATCTTTGCGCCAACAATTCCGCTGTTGACTGGCAAACAGGCACAACGAAATAGATCCGCACGCTTTGACGATGGAAAGAAAACGCCCACGCTTTATGAATCGGACTCTCTTTACGGAAAAGTTCAAGCCCTTGACGAATCTGCTCCTCTAAGCCGCCCTTGCGTCGATCCTGGTGACAGTAAACAACAAGGCTCTGGCCGCGACCAAGAAACTGCCGAACCTCGTCTAGGTAGACGTGCTTGGGCCCGGCCTTTCGGTTTTTCATTTTTTCATTCAGCGAGAGACCATTGTCCGGGTCTAGAAAGACCAGACTGGCCCCCTCAACCTGCTTTAGGGCCCTTTCAAACCAGGTCTTTCTTACTTCGGGGCGTTTTCGCGGTGGAACGCCGTCGAACTCCAAACGACCTTCATAAAACTGGGTTCTGCCCGGAAGGATGCGGCCTTCTCTCACGCGAGCTACTTGCCGGTCTCTGCTTTGAACGATTTCCCGTAAGCCGTCGAATAATTCCTCATCACATTTGCCGAGACCATTGGCCTTGTCTGGAGATGAGAGATACTGGGTAAACCCTCCGTCTCTGCTATCACACTCCGCACTGGTGAGATACCAAACGACCCCCAAAACAACATCCCGCTTCGCCAGAAAGTTGAGAAGAGCGTACTTGCCGAAGTCGCCGATGTCACCAACGTATTTGTCCTGCACCGGTTTCCTTCGACCTCCGGCATGAGGGTCTACAAGGGAATATTGCCGTGCTTCTTGGGTGGGAGTGTGTCGCGCTTGGTTTCGAGAAGCTGCAGGGCCGCAATCAGCTTGGGTCGGGTGTCGCGCGGCTCGATGATGGCGTCTACCCAGCCGCGCTCGGCGGCGATGTAGGGATTGGCGAAGCGGGTGCGGAACTCTTCGATCTTCTCGCGCCGAAGTTTCTCGGGATTATCAGCCTTTTGTAACTCGCGACGGTAGACGATGTTCACGGCACCTTCGGGCCCCATGACGGCAATTTCGGCGGTGGGGTAGGCAAAATTGAAATCCGTGCGGAGGTGCTTCGATGACATGACGCAGTAGGCACCCCCGTAAGCCTTGCGAGTAATCAGCGTGATCTTCGGGACTGTGGCTTCCGCAAACGCGTAAAGCAGTTTCGCGCCGTGGCGGATGATGCCGCCGAATTCCTGTTGCGTACCGGGCAGGAATCCCGGTACATCCTCAAAGGTGACCAAGGGGATGTTGAACGCGTCGCAGAAACGCACAAAGCGCGCGCCCTTTACTGAAGCGTTGATGTCGAGACAGCCGGCGAGCACGGCAGGCTGGTTGGCGACAATGCCTACGCTCGCTCCGCCCAGTCGCGCGAATCCGACGACGATGTTTTTCGCGAAGTGCTCGTGAACCTCGAGGAAGTAACCCTCGTCGACAATGCGGTGGACGATGTCCTTGATGTCGTAGGGTTTGTCGGATTCGACGGGAACGATGGTTTGCAGCGACTCGTCCCGGCGATCGATGGGGTCGCCCGATTCGGCGCGCGGCGGGTCCTCGCGATTGTTCTGCGGAATGAAGGAAAGCAGTTCGCGGATCAGCGCCAGGCAGTCGGGGTCATCCCGAGAGATGAAGTGCGCGACGCCACTCGTCGCGTTATGAGTCATCGGCCCGCCGAGCTGTTCTTTGGTGACATCTTCGTGCATTACCGTCTTGATGACGTCCGGGCCGGTCACGAACATGTAGCTGGAGTTTTCGACCATCAGAGTGAAGTCCGTGATCGCCGGTGAATAAACCGCACCGCCGGCGCACGGACCCATGATGGCGGAAATTTGCGGAATGACGCCGGAGGCAAGAGTATTGCGTAGAAATATGTCGGCATAACCCGCGAGCGAGGCCACGCCTTCCTGGATCCGTGCGCCGCCGGAATCGTTCAGGCCGATGAGCGGAACCCCCAATTTCATGGCGAGGTCCATGACCTTGCAGATTTTTGCGGCGTTTGCCTCGCTGAGCGAACCGCCAAAGATGGTAAAGTCCTGCGCGAAGGCGTAGGCAGGCCGGCCATTGACGCGCCCAAATCCGGTCACCACACCATCACCGGGGATGCGCTGGTCCGCCATCCCGAATTCCTGCGAGCGGTGCTCGACGAGCTTGTCGATCTCCTCGAAAGTTCCTTCGTCAAAGAGGAGTTCGAGCCGCTCGCGGGCGGAGAGCTTGCCGTCCGCGTGTTGGCGAGCGCGGCGCTCCTCGCCGCCCCCCGCCTCAGCCTGGGCGTGGCGCCGGCGAAGTTCCTCGAGCTTCTCCTGCAAAGTCATAGGGATTGATGGATTCAGTGATTTGGTAATTCAGCCATCGGGTGAATGAAACACTCAAACCTGTGCCCGGATTCGCTCAATCACACAATCTCTCAATCACTCAATGTTGTGATTCCGCTCCAATCTTCACAAGTCACGATGGAATTCGCGGGCTGTTTCCGGTCGTGTTTGACCAGCACATCGTGTCCTGGGAGCTTGTGCGCGCGCGAAGCAACCTCGGGAAGAAGCGTTATGTCCTGCCCGACTTCGTAGCTGACGCCCGCCACTTCGTAGGAGTAAACGATGGTCATCCGTGGCACGGAATCGACGGTCGTATCCAGGACGTCAATGATATGGCCATGCGTGATGCGCCCCCGGCGGTGGAGGTCGAGGCGCCGGAGGCGTTCGACCTCGTCAGGACTCTTCCTGCGCCACCGGCGGACATACACGATGGTCCCTGCGGCAAGCCCCGCAGCCATGGCTGTAGCCATCAGACCCAGGGCCAAGCGGGAAGTCACGCGCGCACCAGAGATTGCTGCGCCTTTTCCCAATCCTTCAGGAACTGAGCAAGGCCCTTGTCGGTCAGCGGGTGCTTGATCAGCTGTTCGATGACTTTGTACGGCATCGTCGCGACGTGGGCCCCGGCTTTCGCGGCGTCCACAACGTGAAGCGGATGCCGCAGCGACGCGGCCAGAACCTGTGTCGTGAACGAGTAATTCCGATAGATCGTCACGATGTCGCGGATCAAGTCCATCCCCACATGAGAAATGTCGTCCAGTCTCCCCACGAAGGGGCTCACATACGTGGCCCCCAGTTTTCCGACCAACAAGGCCTGGGACGCAGAAAAGCACAACGTCATGTTGACTTTCGTTCCTTCGGCAAGCAATCGCTTCGCAGCCTTCAAGCCATCTGGAATCGTCGGTAACTTAACCACCACCCAACGATGTATATTCTTCAATTTGTGGGCTTCCGCAATCATGCCTTCGGTGTCGGTCGAGACAACCTCTGCGCTAACCGGTCCCTGCACGATTTCGCAAATGTCGTAAATGCGTTTTTCGAATTCCGCGCCCTCCTTGGCGACGAGGGAAGGATTGGTCGTTACGCCGTCGAGAACACCCAGGCTTGCAGCCTGCCGGATTTCCTCAAGGTTGGCCGTATCGAGAAAGAATTTCACGTCGCACTCCTTTCATGGACTGATTCGATAGTCCCGCTGATTATAGCATTGCGTCGGTCCGACTGCAGTCGGCATGCGGCCGCGAGGCTCGACGGGCAAGGGCCTAGCGGACCTCCACGGTGGCTTCGACGGAATAGTCGCTTTCGTTACCCGCGGAGTCGACCCCGGTCACACGATATGTGTAGTTCTTTCCCGTAGTCACGTTTCCGTCGCGGTAGATCGGCGTGCTCAGTGGCTTCGGAGTGACCTTGACCTGCCCAAGATTTTCCTCCCGCCGATAAACAATGTAGCCCCGCAAGTCGACTTCAGAACTCGCGTTCCAGATGAGTTCTATAGCTTGCGTCGTGTAGACGGCCGTGAGCTCCTGTGGGGGTTTCGGAGGGAAGGTGTCGCGCGGAGTGATCTCCACCGGTATCGAGTCTTCGCTGGCTGCAGTTGATCCGTTGCCCTTCACGATCGCGGTGACCTTGTAAAAATACGAGCGGCCGAACGTAAAGTCCGAATCGTGATAAACCAGCTCGGTCATCTCGGCGATCATCCGATAGGCGTCCGCCCTTCCGGTCGGGCTTCGGAACAGCCGGTAGGCGGTCACGGGCATAGCGGGTGCATTCCAGCTCAACTCGATGGCCGTTTCCGTAGTCCTGGCCTGCAATCCCTGGATGGCTCCCGGAACCTGGAGCATAGTAAGGGTTACGATATTGGAGAGGCCGCTCTCCCGTGGGCGATTCCTGAAGCCTCGAGTGAGGGTGCGCACCGCGAACCCCCAATGCGCACCGGGTTGTTCGCCCCCGCCGGGTGGAATCGTTAGAACGATAGAATCACCGAGTCTCTGCTTTTCAACCTCCTCTGTCGTGAGCGTCCGCCATGGCTCCATCGTTGCGGCTACTGCGGCGCCCGAAACGCCGGCAGGAAGTATCGCGCGCATTATTTCGACTTCCTGTGATTTGGACAGCCGCTCGCCGTCTGTAGCGTTGCGAGGAAGAGTAAAGCTCAAATGGATTGAATTCCCAATCTGCACAACAGAGAGGTCGGTCACGCTTTCCGGCTGTTGGATCCGGGGAGGGCGCGTCGGGCCCTGGACACCACATGCGGAACCTAATAGCGCCGCAAAAAGAACAAGTAGGGGAGCCCTCCGGGCTCCCGAAGATTCCTCATGAGGCGCGGGGGTAGCGAGAGGGCCAAGTCCTCCCCTACACGCAGGAAGTGGGTTCACAGGATGTACCGGCTGAGGTCCTGGTTCTTGACGATGTCGGCAAGTTGCTTGCGAACGTACTCGCCGTCGATGCGGACGGTCTTCTTTTTCAGGTCCGGCCCTTCAAAGGAGATCTCATCGAGCAACTTTTCCATGATGGTGTGAAGACGCCGCGCGCCGATATTCTCCGTTTGATCGTTGACCTGCGCGGCGAAGCGCGCAACCTCTTCGAGAGCGTCTTCGGTAAATGAAATCCTGATGCCTTCGGTTTCAAGCAGGGCCGTGTACTGCTTGACCAAGGCGCTCTTGGGCTCGTTGAGGATGCGGATAAAATCTTCAAGGCTCAGCGATTTCAATTCCACGCGGATCGGAAACCGGCCCTGCAGTTCCGGGATCAAGTCTGAGGGCTTGCTTACGTGGAAGGCCCCGGCGGCGATGAACAGAATATGGTCGGTCCGCACCATGCCGTACCGCGTGTTCACTGTTGTACCTTCGACGATGGGCAGGATGTCACGCTGCACGCCTTCGCGGCTGACCTCGGGGCCGTGGCCTCGCTCCCGGCCGGCGATCTTATCGATTTCATCGATGAAGAGGATTCCGGACTGCTCAGCGCGCTCGACCGCCGTACGCGTGACCTGGTCCATGTCAATGAGCCGGTTCTCCTCCTCCTGGATCAGGTAATCCATCGCCTCGGCGACACGCATGCGCCGCTTCTTCGTCCGCTGGCCAAACAAGCCGGGCAGCATGTCCTTGAAATTGACGTCCATCTCTTCGACGCCCTGCGAGGAGATGATTTCGAATGCCGGAAAGCTCCGTTCGCGCACATCGACTTCCACATGGCGCTCGTCCAGCTTGCCTTCGCGCAGCTGGGCGCGCAGTTTTTCACGCGTGCGTTGGTACTGCTCGTGCTGGCGTTCGTCCTCCTCCGGTGTTGTCCGCTCACCCCGGACCGGCGGGAGGGGAGGAAGAAGCAAATCCAAAAGGCGCTCTTCCGCGTTCTGCTCCGCCTTTTCCGCCACTTCTTCCAGTTTTTCCTCGCGTACCATATCGATGGAAATCTCGACCAGGTCGCGTATCATGGACTCCACGTCGCGCCCGACGTAGCCCACTTCCGTGAAGCGCGAGGCTTCGACCTTGAGAAACGGTGAATTTGCGAGGCGCGCGAGGCGGCGGGCGATCTCGGTTTTGCCCACGCCCGTGGGGCCGATCATGATGATGTTCTTGGGTAAGATCTCCTCGGCGAGCTCCGCGGGAAGCTTCTGGCGCCGGATTCGATTGCGCAAGGCGACGGCGACGGAGCGCTTGGCGTCTGCTTGTCCAACCACGTGCTTATCCAGCTCGGCGACAATCTGGCGGGGAGTGAGCTCGTCCAGCCCCGCCGTCTCTTCCAAGTTTTCAGGCAGATAAAAGACCATAAGGGATGTCGAACCTTACCGCGCGGCGGCGGGAAGCTCCTCGATGTGAATTTGATTGTTGGTAAAGATGCAGATGTCGCTTGCGATGCGCATCGCTTCCTCGACGATGGTGCGCGCATCCATCTGCGAATGCCGGGCCAGCGCCCGCGCCGCGGAGAGGGCGAAGGGACCGCCCGAGCCGATGGCGGCGATGCCGTCATCCGGCTCGATCACGTCGCCCGTCCCGCTGACGAGGAACGTGCTCTTTTCGTCCGCCACGATCAGCAGAGCCTCGAGGTGCCGCAACGCGCGGTCGGTGCGCCAATCCTTGGCGAGCTCCACCACGGCCCGGTTCAGGTTGCCGTGATATTCCTCGAGCTTCTTTTCGAAGCGGTCGAAGAGTGACATGGCGTCAGCCGTGCTGCCCGCAAACCCCGCCAGGACCTTTTCGTTGTAACAGCGGCGGAGCTTGCGCGCTTTCTGCTTGATGACGCTTTCTCCCATCGTCACCTGGCCGTCGCCGCCCATGGCCAGACGGCCGTCCCGGCGCACGCAGAGTATCGTGGTGCCGTGAAATGTTGGCTGGCTGCCCAAAAGATGCGATTCCTCCGAGGGCTCAATTATAGCAGAGTGACTTGCGCTTAACCGCCCGGCGTAAAGTAATTTGCAGGGATTTCGACATTGTACTCCACATTCTTCCGATAGTTTTCTCCGCTCCTCTCGCCATTGAGGAACCGCGTAATTTGCATAGGCGTCTTAATCCCCTGAAACTCTTTGAAGTCGGCGTAAACGTCGGCGTACTCTTCCCACTCGCTGGTCTGCTGATTGAAGAGCCTGTACGAGACTCGTACCGGGAGAGAAGTCTTGCTGTCCAGGTTAAGTCGGATTTGTACCCGCGCGGAGTCGGTGATGCTGATGATTTGAGTTGAAACGGGACCGGCAAATTCCGTCCCGGAATATTGAATCAGCAGACCCTTCTCACGGATGACGGTCCGAAGGAGGGAATCATACCCGTACCGTGACGAGAGGTCCCAGAGGCGGACCTGGTCTGGAGGTTGACGGACCATTCCGTAGCGGTCAAGTTGCCAGCCGCGTTCCCCATCATTGATGAGCGTTACGGGTTTATCCTTGCCGTAAGTAAAGCGCCGCTTGCCGGGATACTGAACCGTGCTTTCATACGGTGCAACGCCGGAAGTTGTATCCTCAGAAATGGTAAAGATCCGCCCCTGAGTACGGATGCTCTTGGCGTTGAGAAACGCGTCGCCGCCCAACGCGCGTACGGCCTGGTTCAAAAGCCCTTGGGCTTTGGGATCGATGCGACTCGGCGGCAGTTCGGATCCCTTCGTGGCGGACGGCGCGTCGGTTTGGGCGCGCGCGCAGGGCTGTTGGTCAATGGCGGAAAGCAGAATGCAGAGTGCGGCCAGCAACAGGAGCCGGCGGAAGGCGTTCGCCGCGCATGGTCGGGCCCAGCAGCCGGCCGGAATCGGGTTCAGCCTGGGGCAATGAATTGGGGTTTTTATCGTGTCAGTCTTCGCCATACTCACGAATGCACCAGTTACTTGAGATGCGGATTCGAGGGCTTAGGGTTGAGCCGTTGCTGTGATCGGCAATTCACGTAATCTTCCTGAATCGCGACAGCATTTGATTTCGCACTCGAGTACTCAGGGCGGAGGCGCCGTCGCGCGTCAAGCCGGCCGTTGGGATCGGTGGATGGACGACCATTTCCACGGTTCCGGGCCGAATGTGGACCGAATCGGGCCGGAGCACGGCCATCGTCCCGTTCAGGGTCACGGGTGTAATCGGAACGCCCGCTAAAATGGCCAGATGGAAGGCCCCCGACTTGAATGGCAGGAATTCTCCGTCGCGGCTGCGCCCGCCCTCCGGGAAAATGACTACGGGATAGCCTTCGCGGATCTTTCCCGCCGCGTCGTCGACGCTTTTTCGTGCCTCGCCTGGCCGGTCTCTTCCCACCGCGATGTACCCCGACCTTCGCATGTGCCATCCCATGAACGGATACCTGAAAAGTGAGCGCTTGGCCACGAATCGAAATTGAAAAGGCAAATGGGCGAGGAGCACTGGGATATCCATCGAGCTCTGGTGATTGACACAGAAGATCGTCGGACTGCCACCGCCCGCGTGCTCAAGCCCCTCGACATAGACCTCGATTCGGCTTGTGGCGAGGATGAGCCGGGACCACGTTCGCGCGCACCAATGCTGCCAGTGGCCTCTCGAATCGAATAATGACCCGGCAAGCGAGAGGCTTCCCATGAAAGCCGTGTAAAGATAAATCAGGTTATTTGTAATCAGGATCGATCGAAGATAACTCAGGGTTTCATGCGGACCGCGACGCGGGCTTGCCGTTGCCTCCGAGATGATTGAGGGGTCTGGCATGATGCGGTCAAACTCGAACCAAACTTTCTCTTGCGGTTTCGCTCGGGATCTGGAGCGAGCCATCGAGTAGGGCCTTCTTGATTTCACCCACCAGGAACAGCGAACCCGTAACCAGAACAACGTCCTCCGCCGCGCTGGCAGCAAGAGCCCGGGCGGCGGCGCGCGCGGCGGCGGGTTCAATAATCAACGACTTCGGCCGCAGGCGGGCCAGTGCGAGAACTTCCTCCGGGGAGGCAGCCCGCGCATGGTTCGGTTGGGTCAGGTAAACTTCATCCGCGAGCGGCCACAGAAGCTCGGTGATCTCCGCGACAGCTTTGTCTTTCATCGAACCGTAGACCAGCCGCAGTTTGCGGCACGAGAGGTGCTCACGGGTGAAATCCGCAATTCCTCTCGCCCCCGCAGGATTATGCGCGCCATCAAGCAGGAACTCCGGTGATGCACAGATCGTTTCGATGCGACCGGGCCAGGAAGTTCGTCGCAGGCCTTCCAGAATCGTATAGCGTGTGATGCGGTGCATGCCTTCCCGACCAAGGTGCCACGCTGCAGCGACGGCGGCTGCGGCGTTCTCGACTTGGAAGCGGCCGGCCAACGGCGAAGTGAGTCCCTCAAGTCTTTCGCCGCCGATGGTGAAATCAAAGCTGTATTGCCCGTGACGGGACTTGAGATGAGTAATGACACCGTCACATGCGATTTCGATCAGCGGTGCATTCACTTGCAGGGAGCGGTGGCGAATGACTTCGGACGCCTCCGGGCGGGTTGCCGCCGACACCACCAACTGCCCAGGCTTGATCACTCCCGCTTTCTCGCCGGCAATTTCCGCCAGCGTCGAGCCCAGATACTCCTGGTGATCGAAGTCAATCTGGGTGATGACCGCGACGCGCGGCTTGGTTACGTTGGTGGCATCGAGCCGCCCGCCCATGCCGACTTCGAGCACTACAAATTCTGCTTCCACGCTCGCGAAATGGACAAATGCGGCGGCCGTCAGAAATTCAAAAAAGCTCGGGGCTGATTCCAAGACTCCCTTCGCCACCAATTCTTCCACCGCCTCTTTGACTTCCGTAAAGGCACGGGCAAATTGAATATCTGAAATTTCAGACCCGTCCACACGGATACGTTCATTCACACGGATCAGATGGGGGGAGGTGTAAAGGCCGGTCCGGTACCCGGCCTGCTGCACAATGGTGGAAAGAAAAGCCGCGGTGGACCCTTTGCCGTTCGTTCCCGCCACAATCGCCGTGCCGTATTTCAGGTGGGGCGCACCGAGCCTGGACAGGACGGCCTCGATGGTCTCAAGACGGAATCGCACCCCGCGCAGTTCATGGCCGAGACTTTCGAGATAGCGGAGAGTTTCCGGATAGTCCATGGGGCTTGAGGAGATGGCAGCGATTACCGAAAGCGAAAATAGAAACTGGAAATCCGAAATTGGGATTTGGAAAACCAGGAACCCCAATCGTTACTCAGTCAATCTTCGTTCGCCGAATCGATCAATGGTTTTCCCATGCACCGAGCAAGTTCATCGAGCGCGCGATAAAGCCCTTCAATTCCTTGCGCGGGACGATGGCGTCGATCATGCCGTGGGCAAGAAGGAACTCGGACCGCTGAAACCCCTCGGGCAATTTCTGGCGGATGGTTTGCTCGATGACGCGAGGTCCGGCGAAGCCGATCAGGGCGCCCGGTTCGGCGATGTTCAGGTCGCCCAGCATGGCGTAGCTGGCGGTGACACCGCCCGTCGTCGGGTCGGCAAGAACGGATATAAAGGGCTTGCGAATCTCGTCCAGCCGCGCCAGACCCGCGCTGATCTTGGCCATCTGCATCAGGCTGATGGCGCCCTCCATCATGCGCGCCCCGCCCGAGCAAGAAACGATCACGAGAGGAAGTTTCTGCGCGATGCAGCGGTCGATGGCCCGTGTGATTTTTTCGCCCACCGCCGCGCCCATGCTTCCCCCAATGAAACTGAACTCCATTGCGCAAACGATCAGGGGTTTCCCGCCGACGCGACCCTCGCCCGTGAGCAGGGCGTCGGAGAGGCCGGTCTGCTTCTCCGCCTTCTTCAGCCTCTCGCTGTAAGGCTTGGTGTCCTTGAAGCCCAGCGGGTCGGTTGAAAAAAGTCGCGCGTCGTGCTCCGTGTATTCACCCTCATCGAAGAGCATCTCAAGTCGCGCCCGCGAGCCTATCTTGAAGTGGAAACCGCACTTGGGGCAGCACTGAAAATTGGCGTCCAGGTCTTTCTTCCAGAGGATGACCTTGCACCCTTCGCACTTCGACCAGAGCCCTTCGGTCTGGACGCGCTTTTCCTGCGGGGTTTCGAGCGCTTTCTTTTCCTTCTTGAACCAGGTCATAAAAAAAATTGGTCACCGAATCAATGGGTCAATATTCTATGCCGCGCTGAGCCGGAATCCCCTTATGATAGGGGTGCTTGACCTCGCGCATCTCGGTGACCATATCCGCCAGTTCGATAATCGCGGGATGAGCGTTTCTTCCCGTTAGAATGACGTGCAGCATTTCCGGTTTCCCTCTCAGCGCCTCCGCGACCAGTTCCGGGCTGAGCATCTTATAACTGATTGCGTAATTAATCTCGTCCAGGATGATCAGGTCGTACTCTCCGCCCGCCATCTTCTCTGCCGCCAGGCGCCAGGCTTCCTCCACCAGACGAACGTCCTCGGGGTCGGGCTTTTCGGCGCCGACCTTCACAAAACCGCGCCCCATGGGCAAGATTGTGATCCGATCGTCCCCCAGCAGCTTGGCCGATTCAAGCTCACCATAGTGCCACGAACCTTTGATGAATTGCACCATCAGAACGCGCAAGCCTTGGCCTACGGCCCGGAACGCCGTCCCCAGCGCCGCCGTCGTCTTGCCTTTGCCGGGCCCGGTGTTCACGATGATTAAGCCTTTTCTTGAATCCGCCAAACCTGCCTCTGTAGCATCGGCCCGTCACCGTGGGATTGAGGAGCCTTGGTGGCTCCCAAAGGAAAACGAAACTCTCTGCTACCGGGCGTAAGGATAACCGCGCAGAATCGAAAAGCCTCTGTAAATCTGCTCCAGCAGCAGCGCACGCGCCCAGTCCGTGGTCAGCGTCATGCGCGAGAGCGAAAGAAGCAGGTCAGCCTCCTCGCGAACGGTTTGCGAAATGCCGTCGGGCCCGCCAATTAGGAATACCAATTCGTTCCGCCCGTGTACCGCCTGCTGCCCAAGCCATTCCGCAAATTCTTCCGACGACCACTCGCGGCCGCGGGGATCGAGCACGACCTTCGTCGCCCCGCGCAATTTTTCGAGCAAGCGCCGCTCCGCGATGGAGCTCTTCTTGCCGCGCGCGGCTCCTCCGCGCGGAACCGCGAGTTCCTCAATGGAGATTTCACCGAACCTGCCGATGCGTTTCGCATAGTCGGCTTGAAGAGCCGCAAGGCCCGGATTTTTCGTCTTCCCTTCCCAAATAATCCGAATGCGCATTCTATGCCCCGCCAGTTGTTCAGCGGCTCGTGGCCTTATGTTAGCCTCCCGGCGCCTCGACGCGCTTGGCGGTTTTCCAGAGGCGCTCAAGGTCGTAGTAATACCGCGCCGACTCGATGAAAATATGCACGACGAAGTTCAGGTAATCGATCAGAATCCACTCCGCCCTGGCGTAGCCTTCGATGTGGGCCGGTCTAACGCCGGACTTTGCCAGTTCTTCAACAACCGCGTCGGAGATCGCCTGGGTGTGACGCGTCGACGTCCCCGTACAAATCACGAAGAAATCCGTGAAGGAGCTGACGCCCCGGAGGTCCAGAATGTTCAGCTCGAGGGCCTTATGGTCCTGCGCGGCCCGGATCGCGTGGCGGAGCGGCGGCGTCATTATTTCCTGGGCCCACGAGGAGCGGGGCGATACAGACCCTCCTTCAGAATGTATTCTTCCACAAGCCGCGGAACAAGGCCAGCGACCCGTCCGCCTTTACGAATCGTCTCTCGTATCTGCCGTGAAGAGATGGCGATGTCCAAGCCCGGCAAGATATGAATTGTTGTACGACGAAGTCTTAGTGCAGTCGGACGCTGCCGAGGTTCGGGCCTGACTTCGAGGCCGGAGGGAAGCGTCCCAGCTAATTGCCCGATCGAGTACCCTGGACGAGAGGCGACGATAAAATGGGTGGCGTCAAGCAGTCGGCGAAAGTCTTTCCAGTGAGGGAGGTCACGGAATGCGTCTGCTCCGAGCAGGAAGAACATTTCATCGTTCGTGCTCAACTGCCGCCGCGCCGCGCGAACCGTATCGATGGAATAGCGCAGGCGCCCATCCGTCGCCGGCTCTTCCAGAAGGGAAGGGAAGAAGCGCGGGTCTCCGGTCGTGGCCAGAACGACCATGGCGTAGCGACGCGAGAAGGGGGTGAGTCCGTCCTCCGCCTTGTGAGGCGGGTTACCGGAAGGCACAAAAAGAATTCGGTCGAGCCGGAACTTTCGTGCGGCGGCCCGGGCGGCCCGCAAGTGGCCGGAGTGGATGGGATCAAACGTTCCGCCAAAAAGCGCGATTCTCAAGATGGACCGGACCTCACTTCGTTTCCGCTTGTCATGGATGCAGGTTCAAGCCCCGGCTTCGGTAATACTTCAAGCAGCGCCCACACGGCGCGCTTCAGATCTTCCAGGCCTTCGCCCGTCACGGCGGAGATTTCACACAGTTTCGTTCCCCGTGAGCGCGCAAAATTCCTCAGTGCGATAAGCCGCGATTGATCACCCGCCGCGTCAATCCGCGACGCAACCAGGAGCATGGGTTTCTCCGCGACCGCCGGACTGAAACTCGCGAGCTCGCCCAGGATGACCTCAAAGTCCTCGACCGGGTTGCGGCCGGAAATTTCCGCCACGTCAATCAAGTGCAGCAGCACACGCGTCCGCTCGATGTGGCGGAGGAATCGCGTTCCAAGGCCTTTACCTTCGTGGGCTCCGGCGATCAGGCCGGGAATATCGGCCATGACGAATGAGCGCTCGGGATCGAGCGCCACCACGCCAAGTAACGGTTCAAGCGTCGTGAACGGATAATCAGCAATCTTCGGGCGCGCGGCGCTCAGGCGGGAGATGAGTGTGGACTTCCCCACGTTGGGGAAGCCGACGAGGCCCACGTCGGCAAGGAGCTTGAGCTCCAGCTTGAGTGTCCGCTTCTCGCCCGGAGTCCCCGGGTCGGCGCGACGCGGCGCCTGGTTGGTGGAGGTCGCGAAACGCGCGTTGCCACGTCCGCCCCGCCCCCCGGCGGCTGCGAGAAACTGGTGACCGGGCGCGGTAAAGTCCCAGAGCCGCTCGCCGGATTCGGCATCATAGACCACGGTTCCGACCGGGACCTGGATGGTAAGGTCTTCGCCGTCCCTCCCGTGGCGGTTCGAGCCTTCGCCGTGACGGCCTCGCCCCGCTGTGAATTCGCGGTTGAACCGAAACTGAACCAGGGTGTTCAGGTGCACGCTGCTTTCCAGGTACACGCTCCCGCCGCGGCCCCCGTCCCCGCCGCTTGGCCCGCCGCGGGGAACGAATTTCTCCCGCCGAAACGCCATGCAGCCGTTACCGCCGTTGCCACCCGCCACGTGGATTTTAGCCTCGTCGATGAACATGAGGATGAATGGTCAGGGGTTCAGGATTGGGCAGAACCACACGGCGTGCTGGCAATACCGGGTGATTCGCCGATATGCCGCAATCCCTTCCCCCTAAAAAACAATAAGAGCGGCGGGCCGCAGAATCATGCGAACAGCAGCCTCACCGCTTCTGGAACTAATGCCGTTCCAACTTCCTCAGCCGGGACAATGCGACAACAGCAATTCGGAGATCCGCCCTTTTTGGCTGGAGAAACGTGACTTGGAGAAGTTGGAACGGCACTAGTTTGCCGCGGGAACCAGAATGTGGACAAAGCGGCCCATGCTGCCCTTGTCCTCAAAGCGTACGACGCCGCCGACTTTGGCGAATAGCGTGTCGTCCTTGCCGCGGCCGACGTTATCGCCTGGCTTGAGGCGCGTCCCGCGCTGGCGGACCAGGATGGAGCCCCCGGTCACCGTCTGTCCGTCGAACCGTTTTACGCCCAGCCGCTGCGCGTTGGAGTCCCGCCCGTTGCGCGAGCTGCCAAGCCCTTTCTTATGTGCCATTGCCGTTTTCCTCGAATTCTGCGGACGGACGCTTAGGCCGTCACGATCTCTTTAATCAGCACTTCGCTGAACGCCTGCCGGTGTCCAATCGTGCGCCGGTATTGTTTCTTGCGCTTATACTTCAGCACCCGGACTTTGGGCGTGCGCGCGTTACGCACGATGACTCCGGTGACCCGGGCGTTTTCGACGAGCGGTGTCCCGACCGTCAAGCTCTGCTTGCGGACAGCAAGGACGTGATGGAATTCCACACCAGCGCCCGCTTCACCCGGGATCTTTTCGACGCGCACAACGTCGCCGGGCGATACACGATACTCTTTCCCGCCAGTGCGGAAGACGGCGTACATTCAGTGGCCTCGCCTGAGTGAACTCAAAACGTCAATTATAGGAGCGATTTGGCCGGAGTGTCAACGCCCTGTACTCATGTGGAACAGCCTTGGTACATCGTATCCCCCCTGTGGGGTTGAAGTGTTTGAGTGAGAGGAGGAGGAGAGAGATGGCTGCCTTGGTGGGGGGGGACCAAGGCAGCGGGCAGCGGGCTTAGAATCAGCCGCCTATGCCGGCTCC